>JALOQY010000182.1 GCA_025459285.1 Planctomycetota bacterium
CACGTACGCCAGGACTATGCGTACACGGCGGACGGCCGGGTCGTGGTGGACGGCTTCGGGGATCCCGTGTTCGTGGACGGGGCGGGAGTGCGGCTCCGCCTGCGGGCGATCGTGGACGGTGTGCCCGGCGACTGGGTCTACACCGACGGCTTCGACGTGAACAACAACAACATGCCGGTGGCCACGATCCAGGGGATCTCGCTGCCGCCGGAGGGTGTGGCGAACGAATACGTGCGCATGAACTGGACCGCGATCGATCTGGACAGCGACCCGGTGACGGTGGCGGTGGACTGGGCCCAGATCCCGGACGGCTATGTGGTCGGCTCGAAGACCGTCGAGATGCTCGCCGCGGAGCTGGACTGGCAACCGGCGGCGACCGCACCGGTCGGGGACGGTACGCTCGCGCTCTCGGCCTCTCCGTTCGGCGTAGCCCACGTGTTCGGCTGGGACTCGGTGACGAGCGCCGGGACCGTCAGTGAGCAGATGCTCATGAGGGCCCGTCCGCTCGACGCCAAGCAGGAGACGGGTCAGTGGGCGTACATGCTCGTCGACTTCCTGCTGGACAACTTCACGGTGTTCAACGATCCGGGTTCCTCGCTGCCGGCGGCCCGCATGGAGCACACCGCGACGACGCTCTCCGACGGGACCGTGCTGGTGGCGGGCGGAGCGGCGACGGCGGGCGGCGCTCCGGTGACCAATGCCTACCTGTTCTTCCCGGGGAGCACGCAGACGACCTTCGGTTCGGTGGCTCCGACGACCGGGGCGATGAACCAGGCGCGCCGCGGCCACACCGCGACGAAGCTGCTCGCGGAAGGGGGCGCGTCGTCGAAGGTCCTCGTCGCGGGAGGTTTTGACGGATCCGGAAACCCTCGAAACAGCGCGGAAATCTACGACCCGGCGACGAAGACGTTCGCTTCGACGGGAACCTCGATGCTTTCGGCCCGGGCCGGCCACGCCGCGGTCCTGCTCCGGGACGGCAAGGTGCTGCTGGCGGGCGGGAAGGGGACCGGCGGCGCGGTGCTCGACTCGGCGGAGATCTACGATCCGCTGACCGACACCTTCTCGGCGGTGGACAACGACATGTACGACGCCCGGGCCTTCGCTCCGGCCGTGCTTCTGGCGGGAGACAAGACGGGCGCCGCGGATGACGGATGGGTGCTCCTGGCGGGCGGCGAGGGAAGCGGTGGCGCCCGTCTGGCGACGATCGAGATTTTCGACCCGGTGGCGAACGAGTTCCTGGCCACAGATACCGGCGCCGACCTCTCGCAGGGGCGGTTCGGTTTCACGTTGACCGGGACGCTGAACGCGACCTGGGGCGCGGTGGCCGCGGGCGGCATGGCCAGTCCGCCGGTGAACACGCTGGAACGTTTCGACCCGGTCCTCAAGGACTGGACGACCTCGGCGGCCACGATGCGGACGGCCCGGGCCTGGCACTCGGCGACGATGCTGGGCGACGGTTCGATCTTCCTCCTCGGCGGCCAGACGGACGAGGCCGGCACCGTGAGGACCAATCTGGCCGACATCTATGACGTGGACGGCGACCAGATGTCCATCCCCAACGGCGAGTACTACGAGGGCCAGCGCGACATGGGCGGGATCAGCGGTGCGGCCCTCGCGGTGCTGCCACGCGGCCGGGTGGTCATCTTCGGCGGCCGGGACACCGTCGGCCCCACGGGCCGGGTGCTGGTCTTCGTGCCGCGGTCCGAAGATGGCTTCAACTATCCTCCGCAGGCGCAGATCCAGACCCCGTCGGCACCGGAGCCCTGGTCGTTCGGGGTCCGGATCTACTGGCGGGCTTTCGACCGAGAGAAGGACCCGGTGCGGATCTTCGCGCAGTTCCAGATCGCCGACGATCCGAACGACGACTCGGCGAACCTGCCGGCGGAGATGCGGAACCGCTGGCTGCCGGCGACGATGAAGGAACGGACGGTTCTCGGGCAGTACTCGTCGGGGGTGACCGGTCTGGGCACCCGTCAGGACTACGTGACGCAGGGCGCGGACCCGATCGACTACCCCGACCAGTATCCGGACGATCCGAGCTACGTGCCGAACGAGGGCGAGCATCTGTTCGTCTGGGATCCGGCGGCGGACCTCGGGGAAGCGTACAAGGGAGACTACAACAACGCGTTCTTCCGGGTGATCGTGTACGGAGCGGTGGAGGGCGAGACGGCGACGACGGGCAACTTCCAGATCACGGCGAACGCGCCGGTCATCGCGCGGATCCAGGATCCACTGGTCGATCCCTCGACCGTGTTCGGAAACGTGGTCTTCCCGTTCTACCTGCAGGATGCCGACGAGGACTATGCCCGCGTGGTATGGGACTACGGCATCGACGTGAACGGGGACGGCTACATCACGGACGAAGACAAGAAGAGTCCGTCCGATTCGAGCCCGTGGTACCCCGCGACCCACGCCGCGGTCAGCCGGACGATCGGCGCCACGACCTACACGGATGCCGACCGGAACCTGGAGACGGAAGCGGACACGAACGTCGTGGACGGGCTCCCCTGGGGCAAGCTCCACCATTTCGTGTGGGACTCGGTGCGGGATGTCGGCAGCCCGGAGACGGGACGCACCGACATCCACATCCGGGTGACCGCTTACGACTACCCGACATTCGACAACGACCCGCCGAACAACGACTCCACCCACTCGCTGGGCATCGGCGGCACGAAGAGCGGTTTCACGCTGGAGCGGGATCCCGACGGACTGGTCCTTTCGAGCTGGGCCCCGGTCCTGACCTCGGCGAGCGGTGGGGGGTACTCCTTCGACGGGGTGCTCCTCGACGAGCGGATCAAGTTCACCTTCTCGGCGCCGGTGGACCCGACCTCGGTTTCCGCCAACACGATCAAGATCTTCCGCGAGGGTACCGAGTCCCAGGTTTCGGGCTACTACGAGACCGTGGGCAGCACGGTGACGTTCTGGCCCCAGGTGGACGAGATCCCCGCGCGGAGCGACATCTTCGTCGCGAACACCGGCTACTCCGTGGTCGTGCCGGGGTTCGACCCCGCGGATCCGACCAGTCCACAGCCGATCGTGAGACGGTCCGGGGCGGATGCGGACGACACGAACGCCCTGTACCTGCTGAACAGCACGTTCGATGTGATGGGCTTCCGGACGGGCACGGGTGTCATGTCGGATACGACCGGTCCCCTGGTCGGTGCACTGACGTACTACGACTCGGGCCCCGAGCGGTTCGTCTGGCGGATCAGCGAGCGTCTCATGCCCTCGTCGATCGCCGGCAAGATGCAGGTCTGGGTGAGGGTCTTCGCGGGGATCGACTCGGTGGTGACGGGGACACTGACTCTGACGAACGGGGTGGACGCCCTCGGCCCCTACGCCGAGATCACGCTCATCCCGAATCCTCCACTCCCCGCCGATCCGTCGAACGACCTGAACTTCGAGTTGCGGCTCCTGACGGGAGTCCGTGACCTGGCCGGCAATGCGCTGCAGAGCATGGGCGTGGAGACGGTGACGAAGCCGAAGGGTGGTTCGACCTCCAGCGGCTCCTTCACGGAAGACTTCACGTCGAGCACGTACCGTGATGGGACGCTGACCACGGTCTTCTGGGGAACGACTCCTCCCGCGGTCTATCCTCCGGGGACCAGCGGCACGAATGGCTACCTGACCGGTATGAAGGACTTCGGGGCTGGCGCGGACGGCTCGCTCACGCTGTCGACCAGCGGCTGGACCTCCACCTATATCTCGCCCCCGGGTCAGTACTACTGGGCCCTGACGCTGCCCCGTTCCGGCGAGTCGTCGTCCAAGACGGAATGGAACTGGAGTTCCATCAACCTGCCGGAGAAGGATCCCAACTACAGCTACCCGGTCATGATCCGTTTCTCGGGGTCGAGCCCGATCACCTTCCGGTGCGCCGGCACGGCCACGATCAACTGCATGATCTACGCGAAGGGCGGAGTCGGCGCGAACGGCTCATACACCACCGGCACGTACTCGATCCTCCAACAGCACCACGCCTCCGACCGCCAATGCCGGAAGTGACGAGACCGGAAGCAGCGCTGGCACGCACGGCGGCCGGGGAGGACAGGGCAAGTACTACAACTCCAGCGACGGCGTATCCTACAGCTACCGCCATGCGCACGGCGCGACGGGCGGCGGCGGTGGCGGTCACGCTTCGAACGGCAGCGACGGCCAGAAGGGGTGGACCGGCCAGGCGAGCACCTACTACGGCTATTCGGGGAACTCCTCCCTGAGCTGGGGTCTGACGGCCGGAAAGGGTGGCGTGGCCTACGGGACCGATGAGATCGCCGGCGATCTCAAGGGCGGTGCGGGCGGTGGACAGGGAGGTTCGGTCCTCACCCAGTTCCCCTCGGGCAGCACCGTGTACTTCTACATTCCCGGTACCGGGGGCGGGGGCGGCGGTGCGTTCCGGATGTACTGCCAGGGCAAGCTGACGCTCGGTGCCACGGGCATGATCGACATGTCCGGCGGGGCCGGCGGCTACGGCTACGGCTACGTCGCCAGCAGCAACACGACGTACGGCTTCGTGAACTCGGGAGCGGGGGGTGGCGGCGCCGGAGGCAGCGTCCACCTGATCTGCCCCGACCTGGACCTCCAGGGAATCATCGACGTGCGGGGCGGGGCGGGCGGCGTTTCCTACGACGCCTACTACGGTCAGTACGGTCCCGACTCCCAGACCTGGGGCGGCCAAGGCTCGGGCGGCCGACTGGCGATCTCTTCCGGGAAGAACGTGTGGCTGGCCGCCTACGCCGCTGCGGCGACCGGTTCGGCGACGATCTCCATCAGCACGGCCGGCACCTCCGACTGGACCATCTCGGCCGACACCACGATGAACACGGACACGGGGACCTACACGCTCGATCCGAGCACGAGTCCCGCGTACTCCGTGCCGGGCTGGAACAGCACCGAGAAGGCCGCCTACGTGCGACACCTCACCGTGAACCAGGGCACGAAGCTGACGGTCCGGGGCAGCAAGGCGTTCCTGGTGTATGCCTCGGGGAACGTGGCGATCAACGGGACGATCGACGCACGGGGCGGCGGCTTCCTCGATACGGCCTACTCCGGCGGTATCGGCAGCGGCTACGGCGACTCCACGTCGAGCTACTGGATGTGCCGTGCGACCTTCACCTACACCTACAACAACTTCCATCTCTACCTCGACCCGCGAGGCGGACCCGGCGGGCCGGGCGGCGGTCAGGGCGGTGCCAACGGCGCGAAGGACATGGGTTACGGGACGTCCTACTCCAACGGCATCCGGTACTACATGACCAGCCTGCCGAACGCCGAGGCCGGCTACGGCTACAACGGTACGAGCGGCGGGGCGGGCGGGGGAGGCGGCGGCTTGCCGGACACCAGTCCCTCCCTCTACAGCACCTATTACTACCACTACGGCCTGTCCGGAGCCGGCGCGGGCGGGAACTCCGTGGGCAAGGGGACGAACGGCTGGAACAACACCTGCAACTACTCGTCCTACACCCTCTCCGGCACGTCCGGCACGGCCTCCGCAAGCCAGATCTCCGTGACCTCCCTCTCCTTCTCCAACGTGCCCGGCGGCGGTGGTGGCGGTGGTGGAGCCTTCGCCGGCTACATCTACAGCACGAGCACGCGATACATCTACGGCCGGTGGGCCGGTTGCGGCGGCGGCGGAGGCGGCAACGTCTCGATCGGCGCGGCCGGGTCGATCACGCTGAACGGCACGATTGACGCACAAGGCGGAAACGGCCGGTCCTGGTTCTACTATGCGTCGGCCAGCTCGTCCTACCCCGTCTCCTCGATGTACGCGTACTACAGCGCCTACTACATCAACCAGGGCGCGGGCGGCGGTGGCGGCGGCGGGAACCTGCGCCTCCATGCCCAGGGCGGCGTGACCGTGGGCGCGAGCGCGAGCGTCAACCTCGCGGGCGGTCTGGGCGGCCGTGGCGCCGCCAACCCGTTCACCACGGACAACAACTACACCTACAACAAGGCCGGCAACGGCGGCAAGGGCGGGCTCTACCTCACGGCGCCCACCGCCCCCACGCTGCCGGAGCTGGCTCTGGATCCGACGAAGATCCAGGTCGGCCTGGGCGGCGAATTGACTACTCCGCCCGCCCAACTCATGGATACGGGCGTCACGACCTGGATCGACTCCGGAGCCGCGGCGCCGAACTATACGTCGATGACCTGGTACCCGACCTCCGATGCCATCGCCTACATCCAGGGGGCACACTCCCAGTACACGACGGGAGCTGCCAATACCGCCACGGCGACGGCCTGGATCCCGGTGCCCAGCGGAAGTGCTCCGGCGATCGACGGGTACCGGTTCTTCCGGATCAAGCTCGTCCTGCAGCTGAAGTCACCGCTGCCGGCACTCGACTACGTGACCGTGAACCACTCGTACACGGTCAACTAGATCTTTCTGTCAGACGACTGCTACGGGCCGCGGCGCGAGCCGCGGCCCGTTCTTTCGGTGGAGGCAGGCATGTCGGGACGGTGGTGGCTGCCGGCGCTGGCCCTGGCGATCGGCGTGGCGGTGTTCGTTTACGGGTTGCGGTCGGCGAGCGACGACCCGCCCCCGGAGGTCGTGGAGCCCGAAACGGGACGCCGTCCGGGAACGACCGATTCGGCGGCCGAGCCTCCGACATCGGAGAAGGGGCTGGTCTCCTTCCTGGACAGCTTGCCCCCCGACGGGCGGGTGCGGGAGTGTCTGATGATGGTGGCCGCCGGCGGATGGCACATGGAAGTCTACGAGGCCATGGCCGACGATCCCGAGACGCGCGCCCTTCTGGAGGACCGCTTGCGAAACGGCGCGACCCTCGAGGAGCGCTCGCACGCACTGCTCGTGCTCGCCCAGGCCAACGGCCCTTCGGGGGATGAAGTGGTGCGGGCCGCCGCACGCGGCGACCACGGTCCGGAGCTCCAGTCCCTCGCCGCGATCGCCGCGGCCCGGCGTCCGCCGGTTCGCGTTCGGGAGATCCTCCGGGAACTCCTTGACCCGTCCTACCCGGCGGATGTCAACTGCGAGGCGTACCTTCGCCTCTTCCCGCATGCGTCGATCCGGGCCATCGACGGGCTCGTCACCGCGATCGACGTGGCGTCCTCCGACGAGGCGCGGGACCTGCTGTGGGAGGCGTTCCTCGGGAGGAGGGCGGGGCTCACGGAATTGCGCCCGCCAGCCTTCGAGGTCCCCTACGACCGCGCCCGTCTCTGGGAGACCGACGAGTTCGGGCAGGACCCGGACCCCGCCGTGATCCGGAGGCTGTTGCTGCTCGTGGAGAGCGAGGAGGGGCGGCGGCGTCCCCTCCACTCGTTCGCCGTGGCGGCCGCCGTGCCGGGCGACGAGGGGGAGCGGATCATGTGGAACCTCTACGAGAGCGCCAACGCGGAGGATCGGGCGCAGATGATCAGGCACCTCGGACACCAGTGGGCGCCGGAGCGACTCTCCCGCTGCTTCGCCAAGGCGCCGGAGCTGGCCGACACCGAGGTGCGGAGGATCCTCGCCGAGAAGGCCGGGACGTGGCCCGACGGCGACTGTGTTCCCGATCTTCGGGCGTGGCGCGCGATGGAGCCCGACCCCGCGGTGGCCGAACTGCTGGACCTGGCCCTCTCCCGCCTCGATCCTCGCTAACAGCCCGTCGGCGTAATCCCGCATGCGCGCGGAGGCCCCACGGCGACGGGCTGTTAGCAGCCCGCGGCGCGGGGCGGCTGGCTGCAACGGTCGAGCGCGGTGAGGATCGCGCGCGCCGCGTCCGGCGCGAGCCCGCCCCCCTCCGATGCGATGCGGACCGCGTGGCGGGTGGCTTGCGCGTAGGTGGTGAGGAGTTCCGGGAACCCCGCGTCGATCGCGGCGAGATGGCCCGCGACGGTCTCCACGTCGCCGCGGGCCACCGGGCCGGTCAGGGCGGCGGGAAGCCCCACGGCCGCGAGGCTCGAGACCGTACCGCGCAGGAGCGGAAGGAGCGCCTTCAGGGCCTCCTGGCGGTCGATCCCCGCGGCGGACATGAGGCGGACGCCGAGGTCCACCATGGCCACGCCGAGGTTGCACGCCGCCGCCGCCCCCGCGTGGTAGAGGACCTTGCCCTCCGGGCGGATGAGGACCGGCCGCCCGCCGAGGTCGAGGGCCACCGCGCGGATCCGGTCCGGGTCGTCTCCCTCGTAGAAGAGGAAACTCTTCCTCACCCTCTCCTCCGCCCCCTCTGCCCCGGTGAACGTCTGGAGCGGATGGAGCGAGCCGACGCAAGCCCCGCCGGGCCGGAGCGGAGCGAGCGCGTCGGAGGAGAGCGCTCCGGAGCAGTGCAGGGCGAGCGCCCCCCGGTGCAGGGTGGTCGCCGCGGCCACGGCCTCTGCAACTTCGCGGATCGCCCGGTCGGGGACGGTGAGCAGGAGGAGATCGGCCCCCCGTGCCGCCTCGCCGCCGTCCCGGACGGCGTGCCCGCCCCCGATCCGCCGGACGGCCCGCTCCGCCGACTCGGGAGTCCGGCAGGCCACCCCGCCGGCGCGCCACCCGGCGGCGAGGAGGAGTCGCGCGAGGGCCGTGCCGACCGCACCCGCGCCGGCGACGCCGAGGACGCCCCGGCTCATGGCCCGCCGTCCCCGGGCCGGACGAGGTGGTCGAGCGGCAGGCCCCCGCCGCCCACCGGCCGGGCCGCCCGGATCGCGCGCCCCACGTAGTCGACGGCTCTCTCCACCGCCTCGGGCAGGGAGGTGCCCCGGGCGAGCCCGGCGGCGATGGCCGCGGACAGCGTACAGCCCGTGCCGTGCGTCGGTCCCACCCGCAGGGCCGTGTGCCGGTATGCACGTTCCTCCCCGGGCGAAAGCAGGAGGTCCACGAGGTCCGCCCCGTCCGGGACCCCCTTCACGAGGACCGCTCTCGCTCCCCTCGAGAGGATCTCCCGGCCGGCGGATCGCGCCCCGGACAGGTCGTCCACGGGCCGGCGGGCGAGAATCGCGGCCTCCTCCCGGTTGGGGGTCAGGAGCGTCGCGAGGGGGAAGAGGTGGTCCACGAGGGCGGCGACGGCCTCCTCCTCGATGAGCCGGTCGCCGGAGGTGGCGACCATCACCGGGTCGACGACGAGGGGGGCCGCGAGCCGCCCCGCCAGGCGGTCCGCCACGACCCGGATCGTCGCGGCGTTCGGGAGCATCCCGGTCTTCGCGCCATCCACCCGGATGTCGTCGAGGATGGCGTCGAGCTGTGCGGCGACGAACTCCGGCGGCGGGCCGTGGATGGCCCGGACGCCCCGGGTGTTCTGCGCCGTGAGCGCGGTGACGACGGCCATGCCGTAGACGCGGAAGGCGGCGAAGGTCTTCAGATCCGCCTGGATCCCCGCGCCGCCGCTCGGGTCCGAGCCGGCCACGGTGAGGACGTGTGGCGTCGCGGCCACGGCTCAGGGCTCCTCGCCCGCGGCCGCCCATCGCGCGAGCTTGTCGTAGAGCGCCTTGCGGCTGATCCCCAGCGCGCGGGCCGTCTCCACCTTGTTCCCTCCGCAGTCGGAGAGGGTCCGGAGCACGTGGGCGCGCTCCACGTCCTTGAGGGAACGGGAGGAAAGGGAAGGGGACGCTGGGCCGCGGTGTCCGCCCGAGAACCTCGACGGCAGGTCCGCCAGTCGGACGAGATCGCCATCGGCGCTCGCCGCGGCCTGCTCCACGCAGTTCCGGAGTTCCCGCACGTTGCCCGGCCAGGCGTGGCGGCGCAGGCCGGAGACGACCTCGTCGTCGAAGGCGAGACCTTCCCGTCCGAGGCGCCGGCCGAGGTCGGCAAGAAAGGAGCGGGCGAGGAACTCGACCTCGTCGGCTCCGCGCTCGCGGAGCGGCGGCAGGTGGACGTGGAAGACGTCGAGCCGGTACAGCAGGTCCTCCCGGAAACGGCCGCGCCGCACCGCGGTGGGCAGGTCCTCGTTCGTCGCCGCGATGAACCGGACGTCCACGGGGATGGGGAGATGTGAGCCGAGCCGGGTCACGGCCCGCTCCTCCAGAGCCCTGAGCAGCGCCACCTGGGTGGCGGGATCGGTGGCGGCGATCTCGTCGAGGAAGAGCGTGCCCCGGTGCGCGGTCTCGAACTTCCCGAGATGCCGCCGGAGGGCGCCGGTGAAGGAGCCAGCCTCGTGGCCGAAGAGCTCCGAGGCGACGAGATCCCGGGGGATCGCCCCGGCATTCACCACGACGAAGGGCCCGCCGTGGCGCGGCGACAACTCGTGGATGGCGCGGGCCGCGAGTTCCTTCCCCGTCCCCGATTCGCCGGTGAGGAGGACGGTGAGCTCCGAGGCGGCGGCCTTCGCGAGGCGCTCGAAGACACAGAGCATCCCGGGGCTCCTCCCCAGAAGGCCTCCGAGGCTCTGTTGTCGCTTGTCCGCCAAGGCCCGCACCTCCCGCCGATAGCCTACCCGCTGCTCGCGGGCGGGCCAAGGCCCGGGTTCAGATCCGGACGGAATCGGCACGGTACGGGTCGGCGCCCTGGCGGGCGAGGACGGGCCGCACGTGCTTCTCGAGGAAGACCGAGACCTGCTCCGGAGCCCGGCCCACGTGGGCTCTCGGGTCGAGGTCCTCCGCGAGTTCCCCGGCCACCGCGGCGAAGGCCGGGTCGGCGCGGAGGCGGTCGAGGAGGTCGTTGGCCGCGGCGCCCGCGAGGAGCGCCTTGTGCGCCGCCACGGCGTGGACCCGGATGCGCTCGTGGATCTCCTGCCGGTCGCCGCCCCGCTTCACCGCGCGCATGAGGATCCGCTCCGTGGCGAGGAAGGGCATCTCCCGCCGGAGGTTCGCCGCGATCACCGCGGGGTTCAGGACGAGGCCGCGCGCGACATTCAGCCAGAGGTTCAGCACCGCGTCGGCGCAGAGGAATGCCTGCGGCAGGACGATCCGGCGATTCGCGGAGTCGTCGAGGGTCCGCTCGAACCACTGCTCGGCGGCGGTGGCGGCGGGGTTCGCGGGCAGGGAGACGAGGTAGCGTGCGAGGGAGGTCATCCGCTCGCTCCGCATGGGGTTCCGCTTGTAGGGCATGGCCGAGGAGCCGACCTGTTCCGCCTCGAAGGGTTCCTCGACCTCGCCCATGTGCATCAGGAGACGGATGTCGTTGGCGAACCGGTGCGCGGACTGACCGATGCCGGAGAGCGCCGAGACGATCCCGTAGTCCGCCTTGCGCGGGTAGGTCTGCCCGGTGACGGGCCAGATCCGGTCGAAGCCGAGCTCCGCGGCTACCCGCCGCTCCAGTTCGTCCACTTTCGCCGAATCGCCGCCGAGGAGGTCGAGGAAGGAGGCCTGGGTGCCGGTGGTCCCCTTGATGCCCCGCAACCGGAGCGAGGCGCGCTCGAAGTCGAGCCGTTCCAGATCGAGGAGAAGATCCATGAGCCACAGGCAGACGCGTTTGCCGAAAGTCGTCGGCTGGGCCGGTTTCAGGTGGGTGAAGGCGAGGACCGGCAGATCGCGATGGCGCTCCGCGAGGTCGGCGAGCGCCGCGGCCACGCTCGCGGCGCCGGCCCGGACCCGGTCGAGGGCGTCGCGGAGGATGACGAGGTCGGCGTTGTCGGTGACGCAGCAGGAGGTCGCCCCGAGATGGAGGATCGGGCCGGCGGAAGGACAGGCCGCGGCGAAGGTCCTCACGTGCGCCATGACGTCGTGGCGGATGCGGCGCTCCAGCGCGTCCGCCGCGTCGTAGTCGATGTCCTCCCGGTGCGCCTCGAGTTCGGCCACCTGCGCGGGGCTGATCGGCAGGCCGAGTTCCATCTCCGCCCGGGCCAGGGCGATCCAGACCCGGCGCCACGTCCGGAACTTCGTCTCGTCCGAGAAGAGCCGCCGCATCTCTTCCGAGGCGTATCGGCCCGCGAGGGGATTCTCGTAACCGGTCCGGTCTCCCATGTCAGCCTCCTGTCGCGGCATCCCGCCCGGCGCACGCGTCCGAACAGTAGAGCGCCGCGCGCGGCGTCCGGACGAACAGTTTCCCGCAATCATCCCGGAGACACCGCCGCACCGCGAACCGTTCCGGAGAGGCGTCCGGCCACGCGGGGTCCGCCCTCCGGTAGGAGAGGTACTGCGCGAGGAAGTACGCGGCGCGGAGCACGAGGTCCCGGATGAAGGTGGACGCGGGGTTCGTCGAGCGGTCGCGGGCCCGGAGTTCGAGTCCGCCGGCGTCTTCCGGACCGAGCCGCAGCTCGCCCTCCGAGAGGAGGAGGCTCAGCCCCTCCGTGTCCGGGCGGGATCCGCCTTCCACGGCCTCGAAGGCGGCCCGTAGGGTGTCGAGCCAGTTGGCGAGCCACACCGCCGTCTTCCGCCGACTCCACCCGGGCGGATCCGGGAAGTCCCGGTGCTCCGGGGGCAGGACCGTGTCGAGGAGGGTCTCGGGGGCGGGGCCGGCGGAACCGGCGAGGTTCAGCAGGTCCACCCAGAACTGTTGCTGGCGGAGAAACAAGGCGCCCCCCATTCTGCCGGAGCGGTCGTGGAACCGCTCCGGGAATGGGGGGCGCGAACCGGGGAGGGCCGGAGGGGCGGGGTCAGCGGCAGCCGCAGACGAACCGCCCCGGCACCCAGATGCGCTCGGTGCGGTACTCGGTCCGGGCGGGAACGAAGACGCGGTAGGTCGTGGCCGGCCGGACCATCACGATGCGGATTCGCCCGTGCTTTCCGCGGACCTCACGGTAGACGGGGGGCGTCGTCTCGTCGCGCCAGTATCCGGGCACTTCGAAGGCCACGGTCCGTTCTTCGTAGTGGCCCGGAATGAACTCGCAGCGGTGGGGGTGGTGCCGGTGGTGCCGGACTTCGACCGGCGCCGGAGCGGGGACCGGAGCCCACACGCGAAACCCGACGTGGAAGCCGCCGGCATCCGCGACGGCGGGGGCGGCGCCCATCGTCAGGGCCGCCGCAAGACCGAGGATCAGGCTTCTGCTCATCATGGCTCATCTCCTTCGTGTC
Source organism: Planctomycetota bacterium (assembly GCA_025459285.1). Lineage (GTDB taxonomy): Bacteria > Planctomycetota > JAJSAM01 > JAJSAM01 > JAJSAM01 > Prado167. The sequence goes on from JALOQY010000182.1 coordinate 12,859, forward strand.
AGCGAACCACGGAAGGAAAAGCGAACATCGTGCCGGAGTGG
>JALOQY010000183.1 GCA_025459285.1 Planctomycetota bacterium
CACCAGTACCGCGTGAGGTTGTCTCCGGTGGTAGTCGTCGGCTTCTGCCCGCAGCAGATCGTCGAGGCGCCGCAATTTGACCTTGAACCTCCCGGTCCTGACGTCCCGCAGAAAGAGACTCTTGATCGAGATCCCCAACCCGAGAGCTTCCTCCGGAGCACAAAAGCTCACCGCGAGCCGGTGCAGTCTTCGCGGTGCTCTCTGATACAACTTGGCGCGCCGGTTCAGCGGATCGGGCTGAATGCTCGGGAAGGTCAGCCTGAGCGCTTCCGCGAACTTCAGCGCTAGCTCCGGACAGAGGCGCCTCGAGAACGCGACGGTCGCTTCCGAGTTGTGGGATGAGGGCCACGGATGCGCCCTCAGAAGCTCCTGACGGATCGAATCTGCAATCTCGGCCATCTTGCCTTCTCCTTCACCGAAGTGCGTTGACTTCCGCCTGGATCCTGCCGCGATGCTCATGACCGGCAATCGACGCTGCAAGGCCCACTCATGCGGGCGCCCGACAGCGACGGCCCGTACCATAGCACCCGGGTCTGACACGGATCTGGGCCGTATCCGCAGCCCCGCACCGCTCGTGTCGGCCGTCGGATCGAGATCAGTCTGCTCCCGGCTTTGGCTTGCGCGCGGAATTTGGATGGCGGAAGATCGTGGGGGTCGTGAATCGACGCATGGCCGGTCGTTTTCCGGATCGCCCTGCTGAACTTCCAGGCCGATTTGGGGGTGAGAATGGGCTACTCCTCCAGTGCCGTGACGAACTGGGGTTGGGCATCACGCCTTCGTGAACTGGTGCCGGAGTCTCCGGAGATGATCCTCGGGGCTCTTCTTCGCTCGATCCCCGACGCCTCTTTGGAGCAGCAGCGTGCATGGGGTGACTCGGTCCGGATCCTCCGCGAGGAGGGGGCGAAAGTCCTGCGCCTGCGTCCGTCCTCCGCTGATCACGGGGCGGTGATGGAATATGAGCTTCCCCGTGAGGGTGGGCGGCGACCCGATGTGATCGTGCTCCAGAACGGTGTGATCGCCGTGCTGGAGTTCAAGACACACGGGCGCCCACACCGGGCAGACGTCGACCAGGTCCGGGCCTACGCAAGGGATCTCGCGCAGTACCACAGCGAGTGCAGGGACGTGGCGGTTGTCCCGATTCTGGTGCTGGGTGGTGCCAGGAATCTCCGTCTCTCGAACGACCAACTCCACGTGGTCTCCGGAGATCGGCTGGGCGAACTCCTCGTCGAAGTCGGCAGAAGTGAGGTCGGGACGCCGATCGACATCGCCAAGTGGCTCGGAGGCGAGTACCTGCCTCTTCCCACTCTGGTGATTGCCGCGCGAATGCTCTTCGAGAAGCTCCCGCTGCCATTCATCCGCCGCGCGCGAAGCGCCGGAGTTCCGGATACGGTGGCGCTCTGTCTCGGGCTTGCCCGGCAGGCTCATGAGCAAGGGCGCCGCAGTCTTGTACTGGTCACGGGTGTTCCGGGAGCGGGGAAGACCCTCGTCGGACTGCAGGTGGCTCACAGCGCCGAGATGGAGGCCTACCGCCGGGAACACAGAAAGGGGCGGGGAGGGGCGCCAGCCACGTTCCTCTCCGGGAACGGTCCGCTGATCCAAGTACTGCAGGACGCGCTTCACTCGCGGACCTTCGTCCAGGACATGCATCGATACATAAGGGACTACGGACTCAAGAACCCCGATCGCATACCGCCCGATCACTTGATCGTGTTTGACGAGGCCCAGCGGGCGTGGGATGCCGCCAAAGTGGAGGATTGGTACTCCCGCAAGGCCCTGGGCACCTCCGAGGAGGCCCTGAGGAAGTCCGAACCACAGCTGCTCGTGGAGGTCGCGGACCGACTCCCCAACTGGGCGATGGTTCTCGGCCTGGTCGGCGGAGGCCAGGAAATCCACACTGGCGAGGAAGGAGGGATGAACCTCTGGGTTGACGCTCTGGAGCGGTCGGCACAGGATTGGTCGGTGCACGGACCGGCATCTCTTGGCGAGTTGTTCCGCGGATCACGCCACGCCTTCACCGAGCACGCTGAACTGGATCTGGACACGACGCTGCGGGCGCACACGGCGGAGGACCTTCATCTGTGGGCCCGTCTCCTTCTGGATGAGGCGGATCTCGACGGAGCGGCTGAGGTCGCCGCGAAACTGGCCAGGCAGGTTTTCCCCATCTACGTGTCCCGAGATCTCGAAAGGGCCAGGCACTACGTGCGCTCGCGATTCGCGGGAGAGCCCCTGCGCCGGTACGGGATCCTGGCATCCTCCAAGTGCACGGCACTCCTGAAGTACGGGCTGGATCCGACGTTTCAGGCGACAAGGAGGATTCCGGTCGGACTGTGGTTCAACGCCGAACCTTCGGACCACCGCTCATGCTGCCAACTAACGTCTGCCGTGACCGAGTTCCAGGCGCAGGGACTTGAGCTCGACCTGCCGATTGTGGGCTGGGGAGAGGACTTCCTGTGGGGCCGAAACGGCTGGCTGATCAAGTCGGGGCGCAGGTCGAGGCTGGTGCATGACCCGATGCGTCTCCGGCGGAATGCGTATCGGGTCCTCGTCACCCGTGGACGCGAGGGACTGGTGCTTTTCGTTCCCCCTGAGTCGAGGTTCGACTCGACGTACCAGGCCCTTGTGCAGAGCGGCGGCATCGCCACGGTTGATCCGCCATCGTGATCGGACTCCCGCCGGGAGGCGATCCCGCCATTGCATGCGAACCCGCACTCGCCTCAAGGTGAATGGCGCAGGTTCCGGCGAGTGGAGATTCGCCCTGCGGGGCGGGGACTGCTACCCTCCTTCCCATGTTCGGGGGCGGGTACAAGCTCAGGATCGGGGTCATCGCGGGGCACGAGGTCTACCTCGACCTCATCGGCTTCGGGCTCTTCGCGCTGTTCGTGATCACCGGCGTGGATCCGGGGGGATCGCTGCGCGGACCGGTGGCCTTTCTCGTGGCCGCGTTCATCGCGGTCCTCGTCCACGAACTCGGCCACGCCCTCGCCGTCCACCGCCTCACCGGGCAGCACGCCGCCATCGTCATCGGGTTCTTCGGCGGCTACACGCTCTACATGGGCACGGACCGGCCCCGCTCGAACCTCGTCATCAGCCTCGCCGGACCCGTCGCGGGCTTCGTCCTGGGCCTCGCCGGGTGGCTGGCCGCGCTCCAGTTCTCCCCGGAGCACGGCGGCTGGCCGCCGTGGGACTTCGCCACCGGCGACTCCATCTGGCTGCTCACCCTGCACCTTCTCGTTCTGGTCTCCTTCTACTGGGGCGCGCTGAACCTCGTCCCGGCCTACCCGCTCGACGGGGGGCAGGCGCTCCGGGCGCTCCTCATGCTTCTCGGGGTGGCCCCGGGCCGCGCGAGGCTGATCACCCGGCGCCTCGCCGTGGGGATCGTGATCGCGGTGGCGATCTGGGTCCTGAAGACCGACCAGAGCCGGTTCCTCCTGTTCATCGGGGTGTGGATCTTCTTCGCCAACGCCGACGAGGCGCGGCAGGAAGGCTGGTGACCCGTGTCCTTGGCCCCGACAGGCTGCTGAATCTCCGGATTTCGCGGGCTTCCGGGCCCGGTGTCTCCTTTTCGGTGACTTGGGGTCTGGCCCCAAAGTGGTCACGGGGGGAAAGCCGATGTATACTGTGAGTGCAGTGGGGCTCTGACCATTCGGGAGGTTTCGCATGCGGAAGCTGATCGTGCCGGGCATGGCGGCGCTGGCCGTCGCCCTGCTCCTCGTCGCTTCCGCCCCCATCCTCGAAGCAGGGTGAGGGGGCGGCGGCTGTGGTCCCTCCGGCGGTGGCTCGCTCGGAGGAGGTGGCTCATCGCGGCGGCCGTCAACCGCCGCCCAGCAGCACATGAAGGTGGAGTGGCAGGTGCTCCGGCTCGCGGCGACCACCGGCAAGGGGTACGCCGACGGCGCCGGGCCGGTGGACGACATCATCCAGGACGCCGTGGCCAAGGCTTCGGCGGGGCAGAAGCCGGTCGTGGTCTTCATCTGCGATGACGAGGACTCGAAGACCAACGACTCGCTCGACGCCAACGTCTTCTCGGACGAGAAGGTGGCCCTGGCCATGAAGCGCTTCGTCTGCCTCAAGGCCACGATCCAGTCGATCCCCGACGCGAAGATGGCCGAGAAGATCCGGAAGCAGACTCCGATCTTCCGCTACTTCGATCCGGCGGGCAAGCCCCTCGAGGAGTTGTCGGGCAAGCGCGCCACCTCCAAGTCGGCCTTCGGCGCGCGGGTCGAGGCCCTCTGGAAGATCTCCTTCGAGAAGGTGCTGAAGGAGTACGTCCGCGAGATGAACGACCTCCTCGACCGGATGGACCGGCTGGCCACGGAGAAGCAGCGGATCGAGGATCAGATCACCCGCGCCGACGGCAACCCCCAGAAGGTGGCCGCCCTCCAGAAGGAAGCGGAGCGGCTGAAGACGGACGAGAACACGATCAAGCAGGACGAGGAGAAGCTCCTCGGATCGGTGACGGTCCGACCGGAGTTCAAGCCCGCGGGCGACGAGAAGGCCTGCAGGTAGACAGCGCCTGACGGATGGTCAATCCCCGGCGAGCAGGGAGAGGAACTCCTCTTCCAGCTCGCCGCTGTCTTTCCCGAATGCCACTTTGCACGCTGCCTCGTGCTCCGGCTCGGTCGACCGGAGGAACTCGAGCATCTTCTCCCGCCGCGAAACCGCGAGCCAGCGATAGAGCGTGTGGGCGAACACCAGGTCGCCGGTCTCGAGCGCCGGCAGTTCCGCGCGCATGAGGCCCGGCAGGCGCGGCCCCTTTCGGTCGAGGGACTCGATGAGTGTCCGGCGGCCGAACGCGGCGGGATCGCCGAGGGCGTCCTTCATCCTGAAGCCGCTGCTCTCCTCCAGCACCACGCAGGGGTAGCCGGGCTTCCCGAGGAGCGTGACGCAGGCGTCGAGCCCCACCGCCTCGAAGAGCCAGTCGGGCAGGTGGGCCGGATCGGTTTCCCAGAGCCGGTTCTCCGCCGCGAGATGCACGAAGATCTCCGAGGCCCGGTCGAACCCTTCCGCGGGGTCGAAGGAAGTGGCGAGGAAGTGCCGCGGTGAAAACGCGCGCGCGGTGCCCACGGCCTTCACGCCTGCGAGCATCGCCTCGTCGAACGCCCCGCATTTCGAGACGAAGGAGACGAACTGCGCGTAGTTCGGGGCGACGCACGCCGTGACCCAGCCGTCGCCCGCCGGGGCGAGCCCGAAACGCCGGGCGGTGAACGCCTCGGCGTCCCGGACGAGCTTCGCGAGGCGGCCCGCGGCTTCGGGGTCGGCGGCCGTCTCGACGGTGACCGGCCCGCACGACCGGAGGATCGTCTCGATGCCGAGGAGCGGTCCGAGGAACGGCGTGCCGGTCTCCGTCACGGGCGGCGCCGCCGCGAGCGCCGCGGCCTCCTCCGGCCGGCCGAAGCCCTCGCCGACGTTCGCGAGCGAAAGCCCGCGGGCCGCCTTCTCCCGGCGCGGGTCGAGGAGCAGCGCCCTCAGCAGGAGCCGCCGGGCGACCAGCTGCGAGCCGTGGAGGAGTTCGAGTCCCAGCGCCTCGTAGGCGGTCGCCTCCCCGCGGAAGAGGTCGTCCTCGCGCCGGGCGAAGTCCGCTCCGGCGACCTCCCGGGCTGCCGGCGGGCTGGTCCAGTCCCCCGGGGGCCCCGGCGCCCAGCGGCCGTCCTTTCCCCGGCGGTGGCCGAGCCGCATCCGGGCCGCGCGGCACTCCGGGTCGAGCCGGATCGCCAGGGAGAAGTGGGTCTTCGCTTCCGCGAGGAGCCCTTTCCCGACGGCCCACACCGCCAGATCCGCGTGATCCGAGGCCGACAGGCGCCGCAGCTTCGAAACCCGCTCCGCCGGGTCCGGCTCCGCCGGTGCGGCGGACGCCACGAGGCCGGCGAGGCAAAGGACGACCGCGATGCGGAGCATCGGTGCATTCTGTGCCGCGCGCCCCCGCGGGTCCACGGTTTCCCGGAATGAGGTTCCCTCACCGGCCGGCCGGGCCGTCGAAGGAGGCATGCGAGGGCTTGGCGGCCCGCGCGAGGGCGGGTACACTCGTCGTCTTCCCCCACGAAGGAGTCACCGATGGATTTCCGAAGAGCCGTCGCCGCGGCGGTCCTCCTCTGTCTCGCCCTCGCGCCCGTCGCCTCGGGCCGGGAGCGCGGAGAGGACGAACTGCGCCGGGACATGGAGTTCGCCCGCCAGCAGGTCTACCCCGCGCTCGTGAACATCTCCGTGCTCGTGAAGGGCTACGGGGGCGGGCGGTCCCAGCGCGTGCCCGCTGCCGGCAGCGGCGTCATCGTGAGCCCCGCGGGCCACGTGATCACGAACTACCACGTGGCCGGGGACGCCGCGCGGATCGTCTGCCGGCTCCCGAGCCGGGAGGCCGTGGAGGCCACCGTCGTGGCCCACGACCCGCTCACCGACATCTCCATCCTGAAGCTGAAGCTCGAGACGCGAAAGGACCGCAACATCCCGATCCCCTTCGCGAGGATCGGCGACTCCGACGAACTCACCACCGGCGACTACGTGCTGGCGATGGGGAACCCGCTCGCGCTCTCCTCCTCGATGACCCTCGGGATCGTGAGCAACCCGCAGCGCGTCTTCTCCTCCTTCACCGGCGCGGAGATGGACGAACTCGACCTCGGGGAAGGCCAGCTCACCGGGACGTTCACCCGGTGGATCCAGCACGACGCCCTGATCCTGCCGGGCAACTCCGGCGGGCCGCTCGTGAACCTGAAGGGCGAGGTGGTGGGCATCAACGAGCTCGGCGGCAACGGGGTCGGCTTCGCGATCCCCTCGAACCTCGTTTCCCACGTCCTGAACCAGGCGCTCACCCACGGGGACGTGGTCCGGGGCTGGTTCGGCATCACGCTCTACCCGGTGGAGAAGATGGACCGGGAGCACGGCGTGCTCGTGGCCGACGTCCAGCGCGGCGGTCCGGCGGCGCTGGCCGGGATCGAGCCGGGCGACGTGATCCTCGCCCTCGACGGGAAAGCCGCGGACGCCGTCTACTTCGAGGAGATCCCCGTCCTCTACAAGCGGCTTGCCGACTACACTCCAGGTGCGAAGGCCCTCGTGAGCCTCCTGCGCGGCGCGGAGCCGAAGCAGGTCACCGTGGAGGTGGCCCGGATGGAGCCCTATCTCGCCGACGAGCGCGAGCTGAAGGAACTCGGGCTCACGGCGCGCGACATCACCGGTCCCATGGCCCTCCTGCGGCGCTATCCGTCGCCGGACGGCGTCCTGGTGACCGGCGTGCGGCCCGGTCTCCCCGCGGAAGCCGCCAAGCCCGGCCTCGGATCCGGCGACGTGCTCCTCGCCTTCGACGGCGAGCCGGTGAAGGACTTCGAGGGGCTCCGGACCGCCGTGGCGAAGGCCGGGAAGAAGGAGGGGATCCTCGTGCAGTTCCGCCGGAAGGACGAGCGGATGGTCACCGTGCTCGACACCTCCGTGAAGCCGAAGCCGAAGGCGGGCGGCGAGCTGCCCAAGGCCTGGCTCGGCATCCGGACGCAGGTCCTTACCGCCGAGGTTGCCAAGGGGCTGGGGCTCGGGAGCACCAAGGGCTTCCGCATCACCCAGGTCTTCCCGGGGACGGAGGCCGAGAAGGCCGGGCTCGCCGTGGGCGACGTGATCACCGGGCTCAATGGCGAACCGCTCCGGGCCTACCGGCCCCAGGACGCCGAGATCCTCCGGCGGAAGGTGGAGTCGCTCGTGATCGGCGAGAAGGCGCGATTCACCCTCCTCCGCGAAGGTGGCGAGCAGGAGATCGAGGTGGTCCTCGAGGAGACGCCGCAGACCGCGGCCGAGGTGAAGACCGCGGCCGACGAAGTGCTCGAGTACAAGGTGCGCGGCATCACGTTCGGCGACCGCGTCGAGAACCGCTGGCCCCAGGACCAGAAGGGCGTGGTGGTCACGGAGGTCACGATGGGAGGGTGGGCCTTCCTGGCCGGTCTCTCCACGGGCGACCTCGTGACGAAGATCGACGGGGCCGAGATCGCCGACATCCCCGCCTTCGAGGCCGCGGCGAAGCGTATCGCCGAGACGAAACCGAAAGTCGTGACGATCTTCGTCACGCGCGGATACCGGACGGCCTTCGTGTTCGTCCGGCCCGAATTCGAATGAGAGGAACGTTACCGATGAGAACCCTGCTTCCCCTGTTCTTCGTCCTGATCGTCACCCTGCCCCCGGTCGCCGGGGCCCAGGAGCCGGCGGCGCCGGTTCCGCTGACTCCCGTCGCCATCCTCGAGAGCAAGGCTCCCGCCGTCGTTACCGTCAAGTGCGTGCTGAAGGTGGAGATCAGCATGATGGGGCAGAGCCAGGAGACCGAGCGCAACAAGGAGGCCCGGGGCGTCCTGGTGAACCCGCGCGGCCTCGTCATGACCGCGAGCTCGAGCTTCGATGCCGCGGGGGCGGCGGGCGGCGTCCTCGGCCGGATGCTCGGCGGGCAGATCGAGATGAAGGCCGTCCCCACCGCCGTGAAGGTGCTCTTCGGCAACGAGGTGGAGGAGCACGGCGAAGCCGGCGGTGGGCATGGACCTCTACGCCGTGACCCGCACGGGCCGGGCCTTCGACTGCGCCCCGATGGTGGGCCGGCTCTTCGTCAGCGCGAGCCTCGAGAAGCCGCGCCGCATGTGGTCGGTGGCCGGCGAGATGCCCGCGATGGGCCATCCGGTCTTCGACGTCTTCGGCCAGACCGTGGGCGTGCTCTCGCTCCAGCAGGGCTCCGAGGGCGTGGAGGAGTCGGATGAGGGAGGCCTCGGCGCCCTGTTCGCCGCCGGCGACCTCCAGGACGGGATCCAGCTCGTCGTCCTCCCGCTGGAGGAAGTCGCGAGGGCGATGCAGGCGGCGGAGAAGCGCGCCGAGGAGGCCATCGCCGAGCACCTGAAGGCCCTGGCCGAAGGCGAGACCCCGGGCGATGCCGGAGATGGCGGACCGCCCGAGGAGGTGAAGCCCCCGGAGACCCCGGAGGCCCCGAAGGCGCCGGAAACCCCGGAGGCGCCGAAGGACGAGCCGAAGCCGGAGTAGACCGCCAGCGGGAGCGGGCCCGCGCGGGAGGGCTTTCTCAGTCGGCCCGCGCGGGCTTGCGGGCGCGGACGAACGCCGCCATGAACTTGCCGTCGACGAGGGGGGCGAGCGCCTCGAAGGCGAGGCCCGCCCCCTCGAAGTACGGTCGCGCGTCCTCCGCCCGGTAGACGCGGGTCGGCTCGATGTCGACATCCGTGAAGCCCGCCGCCGCGAGAAGGCGGCGGAACTCGCCGGCGTCGAGCGCCCCGGCGAGACACCCGACCCACAGCTCGGCGGAGCGGCGCACCTCCGGCGGCATCTGCCCCTCGGAGACGATGTCGGAGACGGCGAGCCTCCCGCCCGTCCGGAGTACCCGGAAGGCCTCGCGCGGCACGGCGCCCTTGTCGGCGGAGAGGTTGATGACGCAGTTGGAGATGACCACGTCGACGCTCCCGTCGGGCAGCGGGATCGACTCGATCTCGCCCTTCAGGAACTCGACGTTCGAGACGCCGGCCTTCGCGGCGTTCGCCCGGGCGAGCGCGAGCATCTCGTCGGTCATGTCGAGGCCGTAGGCTTTCCCGGTGGGGCCGACCCGCCGGGCCGAGAGGAGCACGTCGATCCCGCCCCCCGATCCGAGGTCAAGGACGACCTCACCCTCCCGGAGCTCGATGAGCGCCGTGGGGTTCCCGCAGCCGAGGGAAGCGAGCACGGCGGCCTCGGGCAGGATGGCGGCCTCGCCGGCGGCGTAGAGGTTTGCCGTGATGAAGGACGGATCGCCGCTTCCGCACGAGCCCCCGCCGCAGCAGGAGCCCGGCCGGTTCTGCAGAACGTCGAGCGCCGCCTTCCCGTATCGCCTCTTCACGTCATCCTTGATGTCGGACACGGCAACCTCCTTGGATTCCGCAGCGCCGGACCTCGGACCCGAAGCTACCACACGGGGGAAGGCCGGCCGGGGAGCGCCACCCCGGCTCTGGCGTTGCCCCCCGGTCTCACCCGATGCGGTCGACTCCGTATCCCGAGGGGATCTCGCCGGCGGAGACGATCGTCAGGGACTCCTCGAGGGCCTGGGCCGCCAGCAGCCGGTCGAAGGGGTCGCGGTGGAGGAACGGCGGCTGGCCACCCGCAGAACGTGCCGCGGTTCGATGGGGAGCGGCCGGAGGTTGCTCTGTGCCGTCCGGGAGGGGATGAACCGCTCCAGGGGTTCGTCGATCCAGAGCTGGCCGAGGCTCCCTCGAGCGCGATCTCCTGGCCGCTCGCGAGGCTCGGGTAGCTCTCGTTCCGGCCGAGGGCGATCGCGCTCCGGGAGCGCGGGCCGAGACCCCCGAGGCCGGAGACCCGGAACAGGAAAGCCTGCGTGTCGTGGTGGCCGGCAGGGCGGAGGCCATGGTCGCGAAAGTGGGGGGCGGCGGGCGCTTCGCCGACAATCGGCGCCATGAGAATCACCACACTGACGGTTCTGGTCGCGCTGTTCGTGGCGCCGGGGTTCGCGGAGGAGCCGACTCCACCGAAGCTGTGCGGAGAGCTGTCCGCGACGGAAGGGCTCCCCGTGCTCACGCTGTGGGGGGAGCCGCGGGAGCGGGGGTTCGCCCACGGCTACCTGCTCGCCGGGGCCATCGTGAAAGGGGCGGACGACGGGCTCGCCGCGGTGCTCCGCATGCGGCCGGGCGTCTACGACGAGAAGCTCCGGCCACTGATGGCCATGTGCTTCACCTTCTCCGCCGGCGAACGCGCCGAACTGGAAGGGATCCTCGCCGGCATCGCCGCGCGGCTCCCGGTCGAGGAACGGAAGGTCCCCGCTCTCGGGCGCGAGATGGACTTGACGGACCTCATGGCCGTGAACACCTACGGCGACTGGTACGCCCTCGGCTGTTCCTCGGCGGCGGTCTTCGGTGCGCTCTCCCCGGACGGGAAGGCCGCCGTCGTCCGCAACTTCGACTTCGTCGACCTCGACCTCGTGGGCCGGTCCCAGCATGTCCGGGTCGTCGCCCCCCCGTCCGGTGCGGCGAGCGGTCAGGGCTACGTGGCGGTCTCCTTCCCCGGCTCCATCGGCGCGGTGACCGGACTCTCCGGGGCCGGGGTCTTCGTCGCCATCCACGACGTCCCGGTGATGCCGGAGATGAAGGACTTCGTCCAGCCCAACGTCCCGCGCCTCGTGGCGGTGGCGAGGCTCCTCGCGGGCCTTCCCGCCGAGGGGGCCGTGGAGAAGGCGGCCGGGCTCTGCCGGAGCTGGAACACGATCTTCGGGAACAACTTCATCGTGGCCACCCCCGAGCCGGGGGACGGCGCGCCCGCGGGTGTTCTCGAGTACGACACCCGGGAGGGTACGGAGAGGGGCGTCAGTCTGCGGGGGCCGGAAGAGGGCGCCAGCGCGGTCGTCTGCAGCAACCACCATCGCCGGCGCGGCGAGGGGACCTGCGGCCGCTACGACGCGCTCCTCGCGGGCATCGCCGCCGCGGAGGGCAAGGCCTTCGACGTACCCGGGCTCTTCCTCCTCGGCGAGCGGTCGGCGGTGCCGGCGGCGGGGCGCAGGATCTCCGACCGGAGCTTCGGCACGCTGCACCAGACGGTGGCGCTCTGCGGGCGGAAGCGGCTCTACGTCCGCTTCGCGCCTTCGGGAGGGAACATTCGCGATGCGACGCCCACCTGGTTCGACGCGTCGGCGCTCCCGGCCGCGGCCGCGGCGAAGGGCGTCCGGTGAGCGCGCCGGACGCGCGGCGCGCCCTGGCCTTCCTCCGGGAGTACAACTCGCTCGAGGGCGTGCTCCGGGAGGGATGGGTCATGAGCGGCGTCCCCGATCCCGAGGACGTGGCGGCCCACTCCGCCGGCGTCGGTGTGGCGGCCCTCCTCATCGCGGATCGGTTGGACGTTCCCGTGGACCGGGGCCGTCTCCTCGCCATGGCGCTTCTCCACGACCTCGGGGAGGCCCGGACCGGCGATGTCCCGCTCATCCGCAAGACCCCGGATGACGAGGCCCGCGAGCACGCCGCCGCCGATGACCTGGTTTCGGGGTTGCCGTCCTTCTACCGGGAGGTCCTCGACGAGGTCCGGGCGCAGGAGAGCCTGGAGGCCCGGATCGTCAAGGCCGCCGACAAGCTCCAGATGATGGCGAAGGTCCTCGCCTACGAGGCGGAGGGCCGGGGCGACCTTTCGCGGTTCTGGGAGAACCCCCGCAACTTCCACGATGCCGGCCTCCCCGCCGCCCGCGCGCTCTTCGAGGCCGTGCGCGCGGCCCAGGGCGGGTAAACCGACCCAGGGTCATTCTTCCCGGGCGGGCAAAACGACCCTGGGTCAATCTTCCCGGGTTTCGGCGGGGGCGCGCGCTTCGCTTGCCGGGGGCGGCAGGGTACATTGGGCGCCATGTACGAGGCCCTGCTCGCCCTGTCGCTGCTCTTCCAGGCCGGGCTCCCGATCGTGGAGCCGAAGGACGACCTGGTCATCACGGAAAGCTGCCGGATCAAGTCCGGCGTGTGGCGGATCCCCGACCGGGGTGAGCCCGGAGTGATCCGGATCGAGGGGGAGCACATTGCCGTGCTCATGGAGGGGGTGACCCTCGCCGGCGCGGCCGAGGGGGAGAATCCCGACAGCTTCCTCGGAACGGGTGTCATCGTCCGGGGGAAGTCCAACGTCTTGTGGGGCGGCGTCGTCGGGGGCTACAAGGTGGGCGTCTTCGTCGACGGGGGCGAGGACCACTGGATCGTCCGGGTGGATGCCGGCGGAGGATACGCGATGCGCCTTGCTTCCACGCCCGAGGCCGAGGACGCCGGCGACTGGCTCTGGCCCCACGAGAACGACGAGGGCCAATGGGCCGCGAAGTACGGTGCGGGTCTCTGGCTTCGCGGCGTCAAGGGCGCGCACGTCATCGAATGCGGAGGCCGGCGCAGCCAGAACGGGATCCTGCTGGACCGGGTCACCGACACCCTCGTGAGACGATGCGACTTCTCGTTCCTCTCGGGGTGGGGATTGGCCCTCTGGCGCTCCTCCGACAACCGGATCGAGAACAACCGCTTCGACTGGTGCGTCCGGGGTTACTCCCACGGCGTGTACGCCCGGGGACAGGACTCGGCGGGCATCCTCGTGTTCGAACAGAGCCACCGGAACGTCATCCGCGAGAACTCGGCGACGCACTCCGGCGACGGGTTCTTCCTCTACGCCGGCCATGAGACCACGCGGAAGACGGGGCAGGGCGGCTGCAACGACAACCTCGTGGTCGGGAACGATTTCTCCCACGCCGTGGCGAACGGGATCGAAGCCACCTTCTCCACCGGGAACCGGTTCGTCGAGAACCGCCTCGACGACTGCAACTACGGCATCTGGGCCGGTTACTCCCGGGACAGCGTCTTCGAGCGGAACGTGGCGCGGGACTGCACCTATGCCGGGGTGGCCATCGAGCACGGCTCCGGGAACACGATCCGCGGGAACTTGATCGAGAACTGCGGGCGGGGCATCGACCTCTGGTGGGACGAGGACGCGGAGTTGCTCGGATCCGTGTACGGAAAGACGAACCGGACGGACTCCGCCGATACGCTGATCGAGGGGAACATCATCTCCGGCGGAACCGTGGGAGTGCGCCTCGTGAAGAGCGCGCGGATCCGACTGCTCGCGAACCACGTCACGGGAGTCAAAGAGCCCCTGGTGGCCGAGGGCGAGTGTCCGGATCTGGTGGACGAACCGGCGAAGGAGGCTCCCGCGCTCGCCGTCCGGCAATACCAGGACGACCCGACGATCCCGCGCGGTCGCCCGCTGATCCTCATGGAGGAGTACGGTCCCTACGACTTCACCGGTCCCGTCCTGTCTCCGGCCCGGGTGGAGGGGCTGCACACCGCCCGCTTCCGGGCCCTCGGCCTCCGCGGGACGGTCGAAGTCGTCGGCGTGGAGGGGCCCGTGACGGTGAAGCCGGTGCGCGCCTCGCCGTGGGAGCAATCCGTCGTGGTCAGTCCCGATGAGGGCGCGGGGACCTGGGTTCCCTTCCGCTTCACTCTGAAAACCGCGCAGGCGGAGCTTTCGGGCTCGGGCGTGCTCCTGAACACCTTCTGGCGCGTGCGGCACTGGGCGTGGACCACGGACCCGCGCGAGGACGAGAAGGCCTTCCGGGACCTGCTCGCCACCGAGCCGGCCTATGAGAGTCTGCGGGTACCGGCTATCGATTTCCGCTGGGGGGGCGGCGGCCCCGCCGCGGATCTGGCCCCGGACCGCTTCGTCACCGTCGCCGAGACCGAACTCACGCTGCCCGAGGGTGAATACGAATTGATCACGAACTCCGACGACGGCGTGCGCGTCTTCGTGGACAAGACCGCCGTGATCGACGATTGGACCTGGCACTCCCCGAAGGAGGATCGCGCACGGGTGCGGTTTGACGGGACGCCGCAGAAGGTCCGGATCGAGCATTTCGAGATCGACGGTTACGCCGTCCTGTCTTTCCGGATCCGCAAAGTCGACTGACCTTCCGCTTCTCCCCCGGAGATTCCTCACGCTCGGCCGGGGTTTCTGTTCCTCTTTCTGCGCCCCACCCACGGGGCCAGCGAGGGAGAGCGGATGCCGCGGAGGACATCGAACCGGGACCGAATCGCGCGAATGGCGGCGGAAAAGGCCGCCGGTCGCCGGCAGAAGGATGTCAAGTCCCCCGCCGCAGCGCCGCGGACCGCCGCGGAGAAGGCTGCCGCACGTGTGAGGCTGGTGTGGGTCGTCTGCGACAACGCCGGCGAGGCGGTCAAGACCTTCGCCTTCAACGAGTACGAACCCGCGAAGGAAGAGGCGGCCCGGCTCACCGAGAAGAAGGGCAAGCAGCACTTCGTAAAGAAGGACAAGGCACCGCTCTGACCCGCAGGGCGCCGGGTCTCTCCGGTGGACTCCGTCCGGCCGCAAATCCCGCGGAGCGAAGAGCGATTTGGTAGGCTCTTCCCGCCGGCTCGCTCGTCTGAGTGGGTTGTCCCCTGTAACGGAGGTTTCCATGCTTCGGATTCATACGGCGGTTTTCCTGGCCGTCCTTCTCGCCCCGGCGATCGCATTCGCCCAGGCGGAGGCTGACGGCCGGGGTTGCGGCGGAGAAGGCGGATCGGCGTCCTGCGAAGTGTCGTGCATCACCCTGATGGGCGACGACGGCGCCCGGGTGACGATCGAGGACCTCGGCGACCGGATGGTGCTCAGCGTCGACGGGGAGTACGCGAAGCTCGGTGAGGACGTGCGCACGCTCGTGCGCGACCAGCTCGCGGCGCGGGTGGCCGAAGAATTCCTGAAGCAGGCCCTGGCGGCCCTCGAGGGGGGCGAGAAGCGGGTCGAGATGCCCGCGAAGGCCGAGGCGAAGGAGGAGGGCTGCGGCGGCGATGGGGGCGGCTGCGGCGGTGGTGACGAGGGCTGCGGCGGTCGCGGTCGCCGGGGCCGGGCGGCCCTCGTGCTGCGTGGCGCGGCGGGCGAGCCGGGCGCTGATCCGCTCGTCCTGCCGGGGACGCGCAAAGTCAAGCTGATGGTGACCGGAGAAGGCGAGGACGGTGTCCTGACCTTCGGGATGAAGACCGCGGATGACGATGCCGAGGGAGAGGCGGAGGGTGAGGCGACCATCGAGATCGAACTCGAGGGCCTCGACCTGCCCGACGACCTTCCGCCGCAGGTGGCGAAGGCCCTGAAGATCGCTCTGGCCCGCGCCGGTGTCCCCGGCGGACTGATGATGAAGGGGCTCGCCGGCGGCTGCGGAGGCGACTGCGGCCGGGAGGGCCGGGACGGAAGGAGTGGCGGACGGTGCGGCGACGGTGGCAAGTGCGGTGACGGCGGCCGGTGCGGCGACGGTGGCAAGTGCGGTGACGGCGGCCGATGCGGCGACGGAGGCAAGTGCGGTGACGCTGGCCGGTGCGGTGACGGCGGCAAGTGCGGTGACGGCCGCAAGTGCGGTGACACTGGCCGATGCGGCGACGGGGGCCGGTGTGGCGACGGCGGCAAGTGCGGGTCCCGCGACGAAGGCCGCGCCTTCGCGCGAGCCCTGGCCGGCGGGGCTTTCGGCGAGATGCCGTTCGTACGCTTCTTCCATCGCATGGCCTGCGGCCCCTGCGGCGAGCCGTCGAGCTGCGGTCCCTGCGGCGGCCGCCACTCGTGGGGTCCGGCCGGCTTCCGGGGCGAGCGCGGGTTCCGCGGCCCGATGATGGGCGGACCGTGCGGTGGTCGCTGCGGTGGCCCGGCCATGCGCGGTCGCGGCCCCTGCGGTCCGATGATGGGCGGTCCCGGCGGTCGGTGCGGCGGTCAACCGATGGGCAGTCCGGGCTTCGGTCCCATGGGTGGCGCCCCGGGCGGCCCGGACGGCGCGATCCTCGAGGCGCTCCAGGCGCTGACCCGCGAGATCCGTGCCCTCCGCGAGGACGTCCGGGCGCTGAAGGGGCCGCCTCCCGCGCCACCGATGGCGGGCATGGGCGGAGCCACGTTCCGGTACGTCGTCGAACCCTCGAAGGGAGAGGACGGCAAGCCCCGCTACGCGGTGGTCGCCCCCGCGGTCCCCGCGGTGCCGGGGGCCCCGGCGCTCCGGGCCGACGCCGAGATCGTCCGGCTCAAGGCCGAACTGGAGGCGCTCCGCGAGAGCCTGAAGGAGATCCGGAAGAGAATGGAGACGCCGGCGGAGAAGTGAGCATTCGCCGATCCTGATCCCGCGGGCCCGGATCGTCTCCGGGCCCGCGCCGTTTTCACCGTCAGCGGAGTCTGGTGTGCCCACGCTCCGGAGGTACAATCGCCTCGCCGCCACGCGCGAAGGGAGGGTCGCCATGGACTTCCGGTTCACCGAAGAGCAGGAGATGGTGCGGGAGGCCGCGAAGCAGTTCGCCGAGGAGAAGATCCGGCCGATCGCCGCGAAGGTGGACCGGGAGCACTGGTTCCCCGCCGAGGTGGTCCGGGACCTGGGCACGATGGGCTTCATGGGCGTGGCGGTGCCCGAAGCCTGGGGCGGAGCAGGACTCGACTGCGTCAGTTACGTCCTCGTCCTGGAGGAGATCTCGAGGGCCTGCGCGTCCACCGGCATCATCGTCTCCGTCAACAACTCGCTGGCCTGCCATCCGATCCTCACCTTCGGGACCGAAGAGCAGAAGCAGCGCTACCTTGTCCCGCTCGCGTCCGGGAAGAAACTCGGCGCCCTCACGATGACCGAGCCCTCCGCTGGCTCGGATCCCTCGAGCATCCGCACCACGATGGAGGATGGCGGCGACTGCTGGATCGTGAACGGGACGAAGAACTTCTGCACGAACGGCGCCGAAGCCGACGTGCTGATCTTCCTCGGCTACACGGACAAGTCGAAGGGCAACAAGGGACTCACCACGCTCATCGTCGAGCGGGACATGCCGGGCTTCTCCATCGGGAAGCTGGAGGACAAGCTCGGCATC
>JALOQY010000511.1 GCA_025459285.1 Planctomycetota bacterium
CAACATCACCCTCGGACTGCCCCTCATCCGGACGTCGCCGGATCACGGGACAGCCGAGGACATCGCCGGCCGCGGGGTCGCCGATCCGGTCTCGATGCTCGACGCCCTCGAACTGGCTGCGGCGCTAGCAGCCCGTCGGGGCAAATCCGCCGAATTCCTTGGCCGGTGCGGCGGGGCTCCGTAGGATCAGGGTTTCGCATCGGAAGGGACGACCCCATGTCCATCGACAAGAGTCTGAAGATCAAGGGCAAGCTGGTCCGCACGCGCAACGTGATGACCCGCGCCGAGCGCATCGCCCAGATGGAAGAGAAGCGCACCTGGAAGGAGGGCGACCCCGTCCTCGGCCTGCCGAAGACGAAGATCATCCGGGTGAAGAAGGCGGCGAAGAAGAAGGAGAAGAAGGAAGCGGAGGCTGGCGCCGAGGCCGCCGCCGGGACCCCCGGGACCACCCCTGCCGCCGCGCCCGCCGCGGGCGCCGGCAAGCCGGCCGCCGGCAAGGCCGCCGAGAAGCCCGCCGACAAGAAGGGCGGCAAGAAGTAGCGGCTACCCGCGCCCCGGAAGCCCCGCGCGGCTCCCCCGAGCCCGCGGGGCTTTCGATTCCCCGATCCGCCGCATCCCGGCTGGCAGCCTGTCGGGGCCAAGGACGATCTCTGCGGTGCGACCCACTACCCCGACAGGCGGCGATCAGCGCGCCTCGGCGAGCAGGCGGTCGCGGTTCTCGGCCCACCAGCCGGACCAGGCCGTCGCATCGTCCCCGAGGTCCTGGCCGGTGAGGCGGGAGAGCGCCGAACGGATCACCCGCCGCTCCGTGAGCGTCATCAGCCGGCTCGCGCCGAGCACCTGGAAGTCGAGGATGACCCCCTCCCGCAGCACGGCCACGATGGGGTCCCCGATCTGCGCGGCCTGGGCGATCTCCACGTCGAAGTCCTGGATGTAGGAGACCTGGTTCACCACGCTCAGGTTGTTCCGGAGCGTCGGCCCCCAGTTCTGGGAGAGCGTGGAGACGAGGTAGTCCACGCCCCGCACGTCCCCATAGACTCCGAGGGCGGCGGCGGCGTTCATCCGGACGGCAGGACGGGTGCTGGTCAGCGCCCGGGCGAGGGGCAGGATCGTGCCTGGCGCCCCGATCGTCCGGAGGGCCGAAACCGCCGCTTCGCGGACCGACTCCGACGTGTCGAGGACCGCCGTCCGCAGGAGCGGCCGCACCGCTTCCGGCTCCTTCCGCCGGCCGAGCTCCGCCGCCGCGAAGGACCGCACCGGGGGCTCCCGGTCGCCGAGCGCGCGGTAGACCGGGATGCGGACCTCCTCCCAGGACTTCGCGGCCAGTGCCTCGGAGGCGAACTTCCGCACCCGTTCGCTCGGATCCGCCCCCCGCGAGAGCAGTTCGGCGGCGCCGGCCTCCGGGGCCGAGAGCGCGCGGTCGCGCTCCTTCGCCATCTCCTCGTGCCGGGCCTCCTCCGCGAGGACCCAGCGCTCCCCGCGGCGGACGAAGCCCTTCGCCGAGAGGAGGTTCTCGCCGGCCACCCAGCGATCCGAAACCTTCTCGAACCCCAGGGCCGCGCGCGCCCCGGCGTGCTCGGGGTCGAGCTTCAGGACCTCCCGCAGCCCGGCCTCCATCTCCCGGGCAAGCCCCTGCCGCCGGCACCACAGCGCCAGGGCGAAGCGCGCCTCCGCGTCTTCCGGCGGAAGGCCGGCCAGCCGCTCTTCGTACATCCGCCGGACGTGCTCCGGGCGGTCGATCCCCTCGATCCGGCTCCAGGGCACCCGGATCTCCCCGGCCAGGCCCTCCACCTTCACCTCCAGCAGGCCGTCGGTGACCCGTCCGGAAAGCACCTCCCCGTCCTTCAGCCGCACCACGTCCTGGGCCAGGACGGGGGCGGTGACGACGAATGCGATGACGAGAACGACGAGATGTCTCATGCTCAGAACCTCCGGATCCCGGTCACGGATGGAAACGCCGCCGCAGCGAGAGATGTTACCCCGGATCCGGGCCAGCAGCCCGTCGCCGTATGCCTCCGCGCTGGTGGAAGCCGCTCGGCGACGGGCTGCTGGCATTCAACGGCTTGAAACGGCCTTGCCGCCGAGCCGATGAGGGTGCCCGGTCTTGCTTCAGTTCCGGGCGGCGTGGAGTTCCAGGAGGTGTAGCCGGGAAGCAGCAGCGCGGTCATCATGATCGGGCGTGCGGGGCGTGCCTTTTGGCGGCGGGCCGGGTCACCCGGTGCCGGTAGCGGGGCTGGCCGATCAGGGATCTCCCTCCGCGTGAAAGGCGCGCCCGTGACCCCCGGAGCCCGGCGAGGGGGCACAGATGGCGAACCGATCCAGCTCGTCACGCGCCAGGTCGCCCATGAAGTGGGAGAGATGATCCGTCGGCAGAAATCCCTCGGAGCCGGAGGGAACAGGTTCCCTTGGCTCACGTCCCAGGGCCAGGTGTCTTCTTCATACTATCTGAAAAGGAGACGCAGGCGCTGATGCCCGCAGTTCCGGAAAATTGGCAGCCCGTCGGGGCCGGGGACGTTCTCAGCAATGCGACCCTTTACCCCGACGGGCTGCTAGCGCAGGGAGTCGCGGTAGGCCCTCGCTCCGCCCCGATAGTCCTCGAACGCCGTCTG
>JALOQY010000184.1 GCA_025459285.1 Planctomycetota bacterium
AGATCGCTCTCACGAAGCTCCTCTACCGGCTGCCCGCGGAGGAGGCCTCGGCCGCTCTCGTGGGGCTCCGGGAGGCGACCCGGGAGTTCGATGCGTCCCAGACCCTTCATCGCTTCGTAGGGAATACGCGCTTCCTGCCCTTTCTGCCGGCGGCGATCCCCGCGCTCCTGCCCCTCTCGGATGACGCGATGCGCCTCGACCTCCTGCAGGTGGCCCTGAACTGGCTCGGGGCCGCTCGCCGGGGGGAGGTCGAGGTCGCCGATGCGGTCCGTGACGGACTCGCACGGGTCGTCCTTTCGCATCTCCCGGAGATCCACGTCGGTCTCTGGTGGGAGGAGGTCAACGCCGACCCTGGTCGGTTCCCGCCCACGGAGTGGGTGCCGAGGGCCTGGCCCCCCACGGCTCTGACGGAGATGGTCGGCTCGAGGAAGAAGCCGGCCCTCGGCGGAGACCAGGCGGCGATCGACCGCGTGGCGGAGCAGCTCGCGGGGCGGGAGGAGGTGAACGCGAGCGTCCTCCTCTTCATCAGGCTCTGCGCCTCCCCGGAACTCGCGACGAAGCTCGCGGAGGACCTGTTGCGCCGGAGCGGCGCGGTCCTCCTCGAGATCCACGATTACCTCGGCCCGCTCATGCGTCCGGAGGCGGTGGAGGCGGAGCTCGGGCGGATCCTCGCCGGGGAGGCGCCGGACTCCGCGGCGGTCGCCGCCTTGGCCTCGGATCTCGGAGAACGCCGGCCCTCGGAGCGGCTCTTCCCGGCGGTCCGGGCCCTGCTCGGGGCGGAGGACGCCGACCTCCTGCTCACCGGGATCCGCCTCGCCCGCCGCCTCGGCCGCACGGACCTCCTCCCCGCCCTGGCCTCGAAGCTCGACTCCCTCGACCCCGAAATCCGCGACGAGGCAAAGGCCGCCATGGACGCGATCCTCGAACTGGACCGCCTCCGCAAGCAATAGGGGACGTTGTAAACTTGTAAACTTTTCCGCCCCGCCACAGGGTGCCTGCCAAGCCTGAAGGTCCGCGGTTTTTCGGTCCCCCCGCGGCCTCGATTGGCGCGGCGTTTGCCTTGAAAGTTTACAAGTTTACAACGTCCCCCTCAGCTCGCGGAGCTTGAGGAGGGCTTCGAGGGGGGTGAGGCGGTCGGGGTCGAGGGATTTCAGGGCCTCGATCGCCGGGTGGGGCGGGGGGGCGAAGAGGGGGAGCTGCCTCGGGCGGGCGGGGCGGTCGGCCAGTGCCGGCTCCGGGCGGCGTTCGAGGCGCGCGAGGATCTCCCGCGCGCGGGTCACCACCTCCGGCGGGATCCCGGCGATCCGCGCCACGTGGACGCCATAGGAGCGGTCCGTGCCGCCCTCCTCGATCTTCCGCAGGAAAACCACCTCGTCGCCCCACTCCCGCACCGCCACGTTCAGGTTCGTCACGTTCGGCAGCCGCCCGGCGATCTCCGTCAGCTCGTGGTAGTGCGTGGCGAACAGCGTCCGCGCCCGGACCCTCGTCGCGAGGTGCTCTGTCACCGCCCACGCGATCGCCACCCCGTCGTAGGTGGACGTGCCGCGGCCGATCTCGTCGAGGACGAGGAGCGATCGGGGCGTCGCGTTGTGGAGGATGTTCGCCGTCTCGCTCATCTCCACCATGAACGTGGATTTCCCCTGGGCCAGGTCGTCGGAGGCGCCGACGCGGGCGAAGATCCGGTCGGCCACCCCGATCGCCGCCGAGTCCGCCGGCACGAACGAGCCGCACTGGGCCATCAGGACGATGAGCGCGGTCTGACGCAGATAGGTCGACTTGCCGCTCATGTTCGGCCCGGTGATGAGCAGGAGCCGGCGGTCCACTTCGCCCATCCGCACGTCGTTCGGCACGAACGCCTCTCCCCGGGGGATCCGCTCCAGCACCGGGTGGCGGCCCCCTTCGATCGAGAGCGCGGTCCCGCCGTCCACCCGCGGCCGGGCGTAGCCGCACAGCGCGGCGGCCTCGGCCAGCGAGGCGAGGGCGTCGACCTCCGCCACGGCGCGCGCCGTGGCCCCGATCCGCCCGACCTCTTTCGCGACCTCGTCCCGCAGCGCGATGAACAGCTCCGCCTCCAGGTCCTTCGCCCGCTCGTCGGCGGTGAGGACCTTCGTCTCGTACTCCTTCAACTCCGGAGTGATGTAGCGCTCGGCGTTCTTCAGCGTCTGTTTGCGGTGGTAGTCCGGCGGGACCTTCTCCCGGTTCGCATGCGTGATCTCGATGTAGTAGCCGAAGACGCGATTGAACCCGACGCGAAGAGTCGCAATTCCCGTGCGCCGGATCTCCTCGGCCTGGAACCGCGCGATCCACTCCGTGCCGTCCCGCCGCAGGTTTCGCAATTCGTCGAGTTCCGCGGAGTACCCTTCCCGCAGGATCCCGCCCTCCCGCAGCGCCGTCGCCGGCTCGTCGAGAACCGCGGAAGCGATCCGCTCCCGGAGATCGTCGAGCGTGTCGAGGCCGGACAGCCCCGTCGCGAGGTCCGTCGAGACCACCTTCCCGAGGAGAGTCGCGAGGCGCGGCAGCACCTCCGCCGACTGCCGCAGCGACACGAGGTCCCGCGGGCCGGCCCGCCCGGTGGCGAGCTTCCCGGCGATCCGCTCGATGTCGTTGACCCGGGCGAGGACGTCCCGTACGTCCCGGCGCAGGAAGTCGTCGTCCTTCAGTTCCGACACCGCGTCGAGCCGGCGGTCGATCACCGCCGGGTCCACGAGCGGGGCGAGGAGCCAGCCCTTGAGGCGGCGCCCGCCCATGGCCGTCTTCGTGCGGTCGAGGACGTCGAGAAGCGTCCCCTTCCGGGAACGGTCGGCCATCGACTCCACGATCTCCAGCGCCCGGCGCGTCGAGCGGTCCATCGCGAGGAAGGAGCCGTCGGCGACCTTCTCCAGGCGGGCGAGGTGGGGCAGCGCCGTCTTCTGGGTCTCGGTGAGGTACTGGAGGACGGAGCCCGCGGCGTTCAGGGCTTCGAGCAGGTCGCCGCACCCGAACCCGTCGAGTGTCCGCACCCCGAAGTGGGCGGTCAGCGTCCGGTGCGCCTCCTCGCGGGAGAAGGCCCAGTCCGGCCGGGCGGTGACGACGCCCCGGGCGGACTCCCGGATCGCCGCGACGGCCCCGTCCCCCCCGTGGACGAGGCTCTCGGGCAGCAGGATCTCGGAGGGCGCCACCCGCGCGAGTTCGTCGGCGAGGCCCGCGGCGGGCAGGTCCTCGACCCGGAACGCCCCGGTCGACAGGTCCACCCACGCGAGTCCCGCGCGGTCCGCGGCGAGGAAGGCGGCGGCGAGGAAGTTCTCGGCGCGGGCCTCGAGGACCGAATCCTCGGTGATGGTCCCCGGCGTCACGAGGCGGATGACCTCCCGCTCCACCAGACCCTTCGCCTCGCGCGGGTCCTCCATCTGCTCGCAGATGGCCACTTTGTGACCGAGGGCCATCAGGCGTCGCAGGTACGTGTCCACCGCGCGCACCGGCACGCCGGCCATGGGGATCGGGTTCACCTTGTCCCGGGAGGTCAGCGTGAGGCCGAGGACGCGGGCGGCCGTCTTCGCGTCCTCCTCGAACATCTCGTAGAAGTCCCCCATGCGGAAGAAGAGGAGCGCTTCCGGGTACCGGGCTTTGGCGGTGCGGTACTGCGTCATCATCGGGGTGAGATCGGCCACGGGGCTTTTCTACCGCCCGCCGCGCCGAAGCGGCAAGGAAGCCGGATCTTGATCGACCGTTCGGTCCGGAGGATACTGCGCGCCCGTCCGCTTTGCCGAGGGCACACTTGAAGCTCATTCTTGCCGTCGCCGACCCCGAATCCGTCCCGCGAATCCAGGAAGCGCTGGAGAGGGTGGAGGTCTTCCGTCTCACCCTGAGCGACGTCGCTTCCCACACGGCGCGGGAGGCCGGCGCGCCGGGCCAGACGTGGGGTTCGCGGCCCGCCGTGAGGCTCGAGATCGCGGTGAACGAGGGCTTCCTGAAGCCGACCCTCGATGCCCTGTTCCGGGCGCTGCGCGAGGCGGGGGACGAACGGGCGACGATCTACGTGCTGCCCCTCCGGGATGCGATCCGCATCCGGACCGGGGAGCACGGCACGGAAGCGATCTAGGGCGAACCGAACGAAGAAAGGGACGCGGGTATGACGCCGACGGAAGTGCTGGCGCTTTGTCGCGAGAAGAACATCCAGGTCGTGGATCTCCGGTTCATGGACTTTCCGGGCCTCTGGCAGCATCTCTCGGTCCCGGTCTCGGCGCTCTCGGACGCCTCCTTCGAGGATGGCTTCGGCTTCGACGGTTCGTCGATGCGGGGCTGGAAGACCATCAGCGAGAGTGACATGATCATCGTCCCCGACCCCACGACGGCCATGGTGGATCCGTTCATGGAGGCGCGGACGCTGGTGATGATCTGCAACGTCCTCGACCCCATGACGCGCGAGGAGTACCCGCGGGATCCCCGCCACATCGCGCGGAAGGCCGAGACCTACCTGCGCTCCACCGGCATCGCCGACACCTGCTTCGTGGGGCCGGAATGCGAGTTCTTCATCTTCGACGACATCCGATACGATCAGACCACGAACTCCGGCTACTACTTCATCGACAGCAAGGAAGGCCGCTGGAACACGGGGCGGGAGGAGCACCCGAACCTGGGCTACAAGCCCCGCAAGAAGGAGGGTTACTTCCCGGTGCCCCCCACGGACAGCCTGCAGGACATCCGCTCCGAGATGATGCTCACGCTGATCGCGGCGGGGGTGGAGATCGAGGCCCAGCACCACGAGGTGGCCACCGGCGGCCAGGGCGAGATCGACATGCGCTTCGCGCCGCTGGTCGAGATGGCCGACAACGTCTTGAAGTACAAGTACATCATCAAGAACGTGGCCAAGAAGCACGGCAAGACCTCTCGAAGACCGCGCTCCACGCCATCGGCGGGGTCCTGAAGCACGCCCCGGCGCTCCTCGCCTTCACGAGCCCCACGACGAACTCCTACAAGCGGCTCGTGCCGGGGTTCGAGGCGCCGGTGCGCCTCGCCTACTCCTGCCGGAACCGGTCCGCGGCGATCCGCATCCCCGTCTACTCGGCGAGCCCGAAGGCGAAGCGGTTCGAGTTCCGTTGCCCGGACCCCTCCTGCAACCCCTACCTCGCGTTCAGCGCGATCCTCCTCGCGGCGATCGATGGCATCCAGAACCGCACCGAGCCGGGTCCGGCCCTCGACAAGAACATCTACGATCTGCCGCCGGAGGAGTTGAAGGGCGTCCCGCAGACTCCGGGTTCCCTGGAGTCCGCCCTTCTGTCTCTCGCCGCCGACCACGAGTTCCTCCTGCGGGGCGACGTCTTCACGGAGGAGGTCGTCCGCGCGTGGATCGACTACAAGATGCACAACGAAGTCGATCCGGTCCGCTGCCGGCCGCACCCCTACGAGTTCATGCTGTACTTCGACATCTGACGGGATCCGCGGCGGGCCGGGCGTGGATTGGCGCCCGGCCCGCCGAAACCGCTCGCGCCGGGCGGAGATTCCGTTACCTTCTCGGGCGGAGGTCGAGATGCGGCGCGCGGTATCGCTGGCCCTTCTGTCCATGTGGTTTCTCGTATCCGGCTGCGGCCCGGACGAGGCCGCGAAGCCGTCCGTCCCGCCGTCCCAGGAGGCCACGGGTTTCGTGGATCGGACGGACCACGCGGGGTTCCACTTCGTGAATCACACCGGCAAGCCGACCCGCAAGGACTACATCGTGGAGTCGAAGGGTGGCGGCGTGCTGTGCCTCGACTACGACCGCGACGGCGACATCGACCTCTACGTGGTGGACGGGAACACCTACGAGACGGATGCCGAGGGGAACGTCGTCTCCCGCACCAGCACGCCCGAGGCGCGCAACCGCCTGCTGCGCAACGACGGCGGGTGGCGGTTCACGGACGTGACGGAGGAGGCCGGGGTCGGCGATCGCTCCTACGGGTTCGGCGGCGGAGTCGGGGACTTCGACAACGACGGCTTCACGGACATCTATGTCTGCAACTGGGGTCCCAACGTCCTCTACCGCAACAACGGCGACGGCACGTTCACCGACGTGACGACGAAGGCCGGGGTGGCGGGGCACGACTCCTACTACTCCACCGGGGCCGCGTTCTTCGACGCCGATCGCGACGGCGACCTCGATCTCTACGTCTCCAACTACAACGACATCGGCGCCTACATCAGGTACCACAAGGGGCGCGGCCAGCTCGCCCGCTACCGGGGCATGGCGGTCTTCGACGGGCCCCTGGGTATCCCCCCGGTCCCGGATCTCTTCTTCCGGAACAACGGCGACGGCACCTTCGCGGACGAGACCGCGACGGCCCTGCGGAACCAGGACTACCGCTACGCGTTCACCTCGGCCGTCTCGGATCTCGACAATGACGGCGACCTCGACGTCTATACGGTGGCCGACGTCTGCAAGAACACCCTGTGGATCAACGACGGCACGGGCCATTTCGACGACCGTGGCGAGCAGGCCGGCGTGGCGGCGGACAGCGAGGGCGCGCTCCAGGCGGGCATGGGGAACGAGGCGGCCGACTTCGACCAGGACGGGTGGATCGACCTCTTCGTCACGAACTTCGAGGCGGACAAGAACACGCTGTACCGCAACGAATCGGCGCGTGCCGGGACCCCCTTCTTCGAGGACGTCACCGAGCGCACCGGCATCTCCCGGGAAGACTACGCGAAGGTGTGCTGGGCCAACCGGTTCGCGGACTTCAACCTGGACGGGATCCTCGATGCGTTCGTCGTGGCCGGGCACGTCTACGAGGTGATCGACCGGTTCGCCGACGTGGCGGGGGTCGGCTACCGGCAGACGCCCTCCCTCTACCACGGCGACGGCCCGCCCCGCTGGAGCTTCACCTCCGTCACCGCGAAGGTCGGGGGCGAGGGGTTGCGGATCCCCAAGGTCGGCCGGGGTGCGTGCTTTGCCGACTTCGATGACGACGGCGACATCGACGTCTTCATCTCCGCCCTGAACGAACGGCCGCTGCTCCTCGAGAACCGCCTGCCGCGCGAGGGGAACTTCCTCATGCTCGACCTCGCCGGGAGGTCGGGAGACCGCGATGCCATCGGTGCGCGCGCCACCGTCCGGGCCGGCACCATCCGGCAGATGCACGAAAAGAGGGTCTCGGGCTCCTTCCTTTCCACGAACGATCCGCGCCTGCACTGGGGGGTGGGGAACCGCGCGACGGTCGACGAACTGACGGTCCGCTGGTTCACCTCCGGCCGCGAGCAGACTTTCCGGGACGTGCCGGCCAACCACTCCTACCGCCTCGTGGAGGGCGGGGAACTGGAGCGGCTGCGCTGATGGACGCTTTTCTCGCCAATCTCCGGGGCGCCTTCGCGACCTACCGGATGGAGGACGCGCGGCTCCTGCAGGAGGTGCGCCTGCTCCTCGCCGGCCGGCGGAACCTGCTGCTCGCCGATCCCCGGACCGACGGGCTCGCGACGGCGCGGGCCCTTTCGGAGATGACGGATGCCGTGCTCTCGTCCTGGTTCGGCGCGGCCCGCGCCGGCCGGGGCCTCGCGCTCCTCGCCCTCGGCGGATACGGCCGGGGGGAGATGTCCCCGTGGTCCGACGTCGATCTGATGGTGCTCTATCCGGACCGCGCCGAATCCCGCGCGCGCGATCTTGCCGGGTCCCTGGTGGCCTTCCTGTGGGACCTCGGGTTCTCGGTCGGCCACTCGGCGCGCTCCGTGGAGGAGTGTCGGGCGGCGATGGAAAAGGACCTCCCCTCCGCGACCGCTCTTCTCGAGGCGAGGCTGCTCGGCGGTTCGCGGGTGCTGTTCCGCCGGCTCGACGAGGTGGTCACGCGCCCTTGGCTCCTCGACCGCGTGGACGACTTCGTGACGAAGAAGATCGAGGAGGTGCGCGCCCGCCATCGGTTCTACGGAGGTTCGCCGCGGATCACGATCCCCAACGTGAAGGAGAGCGCCGGGGGTATCCGCGACCTGCACGTGGCGGGCTGGATCGCCCTCGCCCTCTCCGGACGCAAGGACTTCCGCGTCTTCCGCGAGGCGGGCCTCCTGACCGAGGCGGGCACGAAGGAGATCCTCGCCGCCTACGGGGAGGTCCAGCGCCTCCGGCACCTCCTGCACGCGCTCGCCGGCCGGAAGCAGGACGTCCTCGACTTCGAGGCCCGGGTGGAGGCCGCCGCGCGGCTCGGGTTCCGCGAGGAGGGAGGCTTCACGTCTTCCGAGCACCTGATGCGCTCCTACTACCGGGCGGCGCTGCGGCTGTACCGCTTCCTGGTCCGCGTGATCCGCTTCCGGGAAGGCTGTCCGGTCGGCTCCGAGGCGCGCGCGATCGCCCCCGGTCTCCGGTCGGCGGCCGGCGAGCTGTACCCCGTCTCGGACGACTCCCTCGCGGATCCGAGGGATGCGCTCGCCGCCGTCGCCCTCGCCGCGGAGCAGGGCCTCGCGATCTCCCCGGACCTCGTGGCGGCCCTCACCCGGGCGGCCGGGCGGATCGACGACCGGGTGCGCTGTGACCGGGTGATGGCCCGGAGGTTCCTCGATCTCCTGGGCGCGCCCCGGGCGGTGCCGGCGCTCCGGGCGCTCGAGGAATCGGAGTTCCTCGGCGCCTACCTGCCCGAGTTCGGCCGTGTCTCCTGCCTGGCGCGGGAGGACCCGCTGCACCAGTACACCGTGGACGAGCACACCCTGCGGGCGATCGCGGGTTTCGAGGGGCTCGCCGAGAGGGACCCGGCGCTCGCCGAGGAGGTCGCCCGGGTGGAGCGGCCGGACCTCGTGAAGCTCTCGCTCCTCCTGCACGACGTGGGGAAGGCCGGGGGGCGCGGCCACGTGGCGCGCGGGACCGCGATGGTGCCGGAAGCCACCGGACGCCTCGGGCTTCCGGAGCCCGACGCCCGGTTCGTCCGGTTCCTCGTGGAGCAGCACCTCCTCCTGAGCGGGCTGTCCGACCGCCGCACCCCTCGCGAGGCCGCGGAGGCGGCCGCCGCGGCGGTCGGCGACCGGAACCGGCTGCGCAGTCTCTACCTCCACACGCTGGCCGACGTGGAGGCCGCCGGGCAGGGCTCTCTTTCGGGATGGCGCGAGGCCCAGCTCCGGCGGCTCTACGAGGATGCCCGGGCGCTGCTCACCGCCGCGCCGCGGCGGGCCTGGGCGGAGGAGGTCCTGGAGACCGTGGGGCCGGACCGCGCCGGCGAGGCGCGGGCGCACATGGCGGCCATGGGTGGTCGGTACGCGCTGGAGGTCGATCCCTCCCGGGTGGCGCTCCACCTGGACCTCGTGCGCCGCCTGGCCGATCGCCCCGCGGCGCTGACGGCCCTGGGCGCCGACGCCTTCGGCGAGGTCTGGATCGTGGCGCGGGACGGCCCGGGGCTCTTCGCCCGCATCGCGGCGACGCTCTCGATCCACGACCTCGACATCGAGGCGGCGGCGGTCTACACGCGGGAGGACGGGATCGCCGTGGACGGGTTCTTCGTGACCCGGGAGGGCGCGGCGCCGCCGACGGACGACGGGTTCTGGAAGGATGTCGCCGAGACCCTTGTCCGCGCCGTCTCCGGGGAACTCGACCTCGAGGCCGGGATCGCGCGATGTCGCCGGCGGTTCCGCCCGGCGCCGCCGAGCGGCCCGGCGATGCCCATTCCGGACGCCCGGCTCATGGACGGGATCTCCGACCGCTACGTGGTGGTGGAGGTCACCGGGCCGGACCGCCCGGCTCTCCTCCACGACTTCGCCGCGACGATCGCCGCCCGCGGGTACTCTATCCACCACGCGATCGTGGCCACGAGGGGGGGCGCGGCGATGGACACGTTTTACGTCTCCCGGTCCGACGGAAGCCGGCCGGAGGGGGGGGAACTGGGAGCGGTGCTGGCCGACCTCCGGCGTGCGGCGGGCGGAGGAGCGGCTTGACCGCCTCCCCGTTGCGAGCCGAAAGGGGATTCATGAAGCTGTCCGGTGCGGCTCGCCTGCTGGTCGGCGCGAACTTCCTCACGGGAGTCGCGGTCGTGGCGCTTCTCGCGGTGGGGACCATCTCCCGGGTCGCCCCTCCACCGGTTTCTCCCTCGACCTCCGGATCCCGATCGGTGGGAGGGTTGCCGGAGGCGGCGACGCCGGCGCAGCCGCGGCCTCCGGACCTGCCTCCCCCGGAGCCCCTGCCGGAGCCGGGCCGCGGAGCCGCTCCGGACCGGGCCGAGGCGGCAAACCGCACGCGGCGGCTCGTCTCGGAGGTGGCGCTCGCCTGCGAGCTCTCGATGAGCACGCACGAGGAGTTCCCACCCTCCGGAGCGGGGGACGACGTCAACGAAGGAGCCGAGTCGCTGCTCGCCGCGCTGTTCACCGGCGGCTATCTCGGACGGGTGGTGCGGGATGCTCCCCGCGGGGATACGGATGGCGACGGGAAGTCGGAGATCCTCGACTTCTTCGGCAATCCGCTCGTCTACTTCCGGAACGACCGGTACGACGTGCCCGGCCGCTACCGGATCTCCGGGCGCGACATCGTTGCCGTGCCGCAGCTCTCGGTCCGGACCGGCGAGTACCATGCGCGGGACTTCGTGATGGTGTGGTCCGCCGGCCCGGACGGCGAGAACGAGAACGGCCGCGGCGACGACATCACCTCCTGGCACATCCGCGACTGACCGGTGACGCCGCCTGGCCGGCGGCGTCCCCGGCGGGCCGTCAGCGGATCTCGCTGCGACGGCAGTAGTAGCAGGGAGGGCCGTCGTCCTTGTTCGCGGGGAGGATCCCCTCGGGGTCGGCGCGCTTCACCTTCTCGCAGGTGCGCAGGTGGATCTCCGGCGAGCCGCGCAGGCGGACGTACTGGCTCTCCGCGGCGACGCCGCAGGTGGTGTCGGCAGGCGCCGCGACGGCGTCGTGCGACGCGATGACGGGCTGGCCGTCCGCGGGGGCCGGGACCGCGAAGGCGGCTACGGCGACGAGGAGGGCGCTGGCGAAGAGGAATCGGCTGGCACGCATGTACTACCTCCGGAAGTCGTTGGCGGCCGCCGGATGGGCGGACCGCGGGGAAGCGACCGACGACCTCCCGCGCCGAGCGTGCCGGCGCCTTGCGTTCGGGTCGGGTCGGGCCGCGAAGGGGAACAAGTCTCACTCTCCTTGCTCGGAGTCGGACGGACTGCTCCGAACTCCGCCGGACACACCCTCTTCCTCGCCCGTCCACCGCGCGGGGTCCGGCACCCCCCGCGAGCCTCTTCCTCATCCCGGCGCCGGCCTGTCCGCGGCTGCCCTCCGGACCTCCTCTTCGCGGCCCGATCCGGATCAGCGTGGTGCAGGACAAAGCCTGACTTCGCCACCTGTCCATCGGCCCCCGGCGCGCCGGACTTGAGGAGGAAACCGGACTACCGGACCAGATGGATGAAGCGTGGGTCCAGAGACCCCGGTCCGACCTTCGCGGGCGCCCCGTTCGGTGCGCCGCGCTTCAGGCACTCCACTTTGCCCGAGGCGAACATCACGCAGAGTCCGGGCTCGTGGTACGGCACGGTGCCGTCGTCCCCGCACGCGTCGCAGGCGAGGATCGCGTCCTTCGGCAGCGTCCCGTCGACGAACCGCCGGGCGGTCTCCAGATCGGGCCCGCGGTAGGAGCAGTGGATGCGGTCCCGCGTGTTCGCTCCCGGGGCCCCGGGGTCCTTCGGGCA
Source organism: Planctomycetota bacterium (assembly GCA_025459285.1). Taxonomy (GTDB): domain Bacteria; phylum Planctomycetota; class JAJSAM01; order JAJSAM01; family JAJSAM01; genus Prado167. The sequence continues at coordinate 11,592 of JALOQY010000184.1, forward strand.
GAGGAAGACCTTGAGGTCTTCATCGATGACGAGTGGCGCGAGCTGGGTCAGGAAGGCGGCCCCCCCGAGGACGCGCAGCCGCCCGGCCGCGTGCTCCGCGACGAGGAGCCCTCCGATCTGGCGGAGGTTGTTCTGGCAGGTGAGGAGCGGGTACACCGGGTGGGCGGGGCCTTCGAGGAGGGCGAGGGCGACGAAGACCCCTCCGAAGAGCAGGAGGAGCGACACGCAGAAGACCCGGTGGGGCGTCCGGCGGGGGAACCAGCGCGGACCGACGAAGGCCGAAACGAGGAAGACGATCGCGCACGCCGAAAGCAGGCCGGCCATCGCGAGGAGCGCGAGGGCCGGCCCGGAGGACGCTGGCGCCGGCTCCTCCGAAGGCCACGCCCAGCCGGCGAGCGCGAGGCCCGAGGCGATGGCCAGCAGGACGAGGCCCGTCCTTCCGTACCGGGCCGCCGCCCAGCTCCCCGGAACCCGGTCCGCGGGCGCCGACTTCGGGGGTGTCGCCATGCGGTGATCGTACGTGCTCCGGCGTGTCGGGACCATAAGCGAGGCCCGTGATAGGATGGCGGCTCACTCCGTGGAGAACACCATGCCCAGGTCCGCGTGCATCTCCTTCGTGCTCACCGGTCTCCTCGCCGCCTCCTGCGGGGGCGACCCGGCCACTCCGGTTTCCGGCGCGAAGGGGGCCTCCGGGACCCCGGCGGCGTTCCTCGCCGCGCACCGGGGGGAGGTCGTCGTGGCGCTGCTCGGGATGAAGGGCTGCCCGAAGACCGAGGCGGGGACGGCCCTCCTCGCCCGGATGGCGCCGGCGTTCCCCGCCGGGGTCGCCGTGGCGCGCATCGACGTACCGCCGCCGGAGGGGATCGCCCCGGTGGTCGCGGACTGGAAGCACCCGTACTTCTACGGCGTGGACGAGGGGCGGGCCGTCGCGTCCGGGCTCGATTTCTTCTACTACCCGACGCTCTTCGTCCTCGACCGCGAGGGCGCGGTCCGCTACTCGGGGGGCTGCGAGGAGGAGCCGCTTCGGCGCATGGTCTCGGAAATCGCCGCCGAGGCGCCGGGCGGCGAGAAGAAGGTCTACACCCCGCCGCTCCCGGCCGTCGACTCGCCGGCCCCCGGCTTCACCGCGAAGGATCTCGACGGCGCGCCGGCGGACCACGCCTCGTTCGCCGGCGACCGCCCGACCCTGCTCTTCTTCACGTCGATCGGCTGTCCTTTCGGCCGGGAGGCGGCCTCGGGTCTCCTCGACCTCGAACTCGGGTTCGAGGGGCGGGAGATCGACTTCGTGACGATCGAGAAGTCCCCCTCCTCTTCCGTCGCGAAGGAGTTCTACGACGGGGTGGACATGCCCGGCGCCGTGCTCGTGGACCCGGACGGGGCCGTCAGCCGCCTCTACGGCGTCGAGCCGGTGCCCTTCTTCTTCGTGGTGGACGCCGGCGGGGAGATCGCCGCCCGCGGTCCCTACACCCCGGAGGCCGCGAAGGCCGCGCTCTCCGCGGCGCTCGGCCTCGCCCCGGCCGGCGCGGAGGGCGCGAAGCCCGCGGGCGCTGGCTGACGCTGACCCACCCCGCGGGCCCTGTGCGGCCCGCAGCGATCCCGAGAGGCTACCGGACCAGACGGACGAAGCGCGGGGCTTCCGATCCCGGCCCGACCTTCGCGGGCGCCCCGTCCGGTGCGCCGCGCCGCATGCACTCCACCTTCAAAGAAGGGTACAGGACGCAGAGTCCCCGGTCGTGCCACTGGCCGGTGCCGTCGTCCCCGCACGCGTCGCAGGCGAGGATCGCGTCCTTCGGCAGTGTCCCCTCGACGAACCGGCGCGCGGTCTCCAGGTCGGGCCCGCGGTAGGAGCAGTGGATGCGGTCCCTCGCATTCGCCTCCGGGGCTCCGGGATCTCCCGGGCAGAGGAAGACCTTCAGGTCGTCGTCGGAGACGAGCGGCGCGAGCTGAGTGAGGAAGGCCGCCCCTTCGAGGATGCGCAGCCGCCCGGCGTCACGCTCCGTGAGGAGGAGCCCTCCGATCTGGCGCAGGTTGTTCTGGCAAGTGAGCACCAGCCTGTCACC
>JALOQY010000185.1 GCA_025459285.1 Planctomycetota bacterium
GCATCCCCGGGCCCCGGAAGTCCACCCCATCCCCTCGGCTTCGTCAGCGGCGATCCTGCCCCCTCATCGACCGCCGGGCCTTACTGTCTGACTCGCAGTTCGGATGGCCGATCATAAGGCCGGCGATCCCGACCTCGGGGCCCCAGACGGCGAGGCCGAAGCGGCGCTTCGCGAGAGGCGGCGCGGAGAGAGAGCGGAAGACCTCCACCCCGCCCACCACCACGGAGACCTTGTCCGCGATCCGGGTCACGAGGATCTCCGGGGGATCCGGCCACTCGGCGGGCGCGTCGAGCACGCGGATCGCGCGCAACACGTCGTAGCGCTCCAGGCGGGCGGTGAACCGGTCCTTGTCGGGGACGAGGATCAACGACCAGCCGGACAGCGTCAGCTCGTCTCCCTCCCCGTCGAACGTCAGCGCCATCTTCGGAACGACGGGCCCTTCGAGAACGACCCGGAGCCGGAAATCGGATGGCGGAGGTCTCTTTTCCGGCGGAAGCCACAGCAGCGCGGCGGGGTGGTCCTGGGGGAAGCCCGGCCGGACCGAGAAGGGCCGCCATCCCGGGGCCCGCCCATCCTCCTCCCCCCGCAGGAGCTTGTTCCTCAGCGTGAACTTCCCCGCCGCGACCTCGTACCCGGCGCCGAGACTGCGCCGCCCGAAACCGTCGCGGAACGTCTCTTCGAACTTGATCTTCGGCGGGGCCGGAGAGGGATCCGGCGGGTCGAGGTCCTCCACCAGCCCCTCGATCGGCCGGCCGGACGGGTCCGTGAGCCGCAGCGTCAGGCCCGTGGCGCCCCAGCCGTTCGCCACCTTCAGGAGCAGGCGGTTGCGGCCGGCGCCAAGGAGGATCGGCCAGCGCTCGAAGTCGGGGACGAGCGGCCGATCGCCCTGGCTCCGGTCCACGAACACACCGTTCTGCCAGAGCGCGACCTCGTCGTCGGCGCCGATCCACGCGAGGGCCGGGGTGGCCGCCGGAACCGTCACGTGGGTGAGCGCGTAGGTGACCGCGTGCTCCGGGTAGCCATAGCGGAACCAGACCGCACCCCGCCCGTCGAGCCGCGCGGAGTGCTCCGCCTCCGGATCCGCGATCCGCCACTTCGCGGTGTCCCCGGAACTCGCGTACTCCTTCAAGAAGTCGATCTCCTCCTCCGGCGGGAAGACCTCGCAGAGACCCGGGCCCGCGGAGGGGTAGAACGGTCCCACGACGCGGAACTTCGTCACGACGCCGAGTTGACGGCGCAGTTCCGCCGCCTCCGCGCTCCCGCCCCGCCGGGTCGCGTCGAGGATCGCGAGGGCCGCCCACCGCGCGCGCGCGGCGAGGAACGCGTCGCCGGAGTTGCGGGCGAGCGCGGCGAGGCCGGCCGCGTCGCCCCGCCGGGCCAGTTCGACGAACCACCTCTCCCGGCCGGTCTCCAGTTCCTCGACCTCGGCACCCGTCGCCCTGGACACCGGGAACCGCATCTCGGCGAGGGTGTCCCAGACCTCCTCCCCCATCGCCTTCGCGAGCGCCCAGCCGAAGCCGGCCATCAGCCGGTGGGTGAGCCGCGACTTTGAGACGGAATCCCGATAGAGGCGGAAGACCTGCCCCAGCTTCGGCCAGTCGGCGTGGCCGGCGGGCGCCGGGGCGTGCCGGGCGAGGATCTCCTCGAGCAGTCCTTCGCTCGGTTCGTAGGCCGGGATGAGCCAGTAGGCGTTCTCGCGATCGAGGTGGTGCCGGCGGAGGGCGGCGCGGCCGCGCTCCGAGCGGGCGAGGAACACGCCCTTCTCGCCGGCGAACATGTCTTCCACGAAGTGCGCCCCGAGGTTCGCGAGACCCTCCGTGAGACCGCGCTTGTAGTCGTGAACCGGGCGGGTGTCGTCCACGCAGTGGGTGAGCTCGTGGTAGTAGAGTCCGTTGTCGACCCGGACGTCCCTCTGCTCGGGCCTCGCGTCGCCCACCGTGATGAGCATGCCGCCGCCGGTGGCGGGGCCGCTGTACGTCTCCTTGTAGTAGACGATGACCCTCTCCCCGGGCGGGCAGGGGTCGCGCCCGAACAGGTCGGAGAGGAGCAGGCCGGCCACGTCGAGGCGGTAGGTCGACTCGCGCGGGATGGCCCGGACGAGCGTCTCCGGCCCGAGGTAGACGAGCCGCGAAGCGGGGATGGTGCCCAGCCGGTGGAACGAGGGATGGTCGGTCTCCTTCGCGAGGCGCGCCTGCTGTTCGGGGGTCAGGTCGTAGAGCAGGCGCTGCTCGATCCCCGCGAGCTGGCGCTCGGCCTCGGCCTTCTCCTTCCCGGTCGCGGTCCGGCAGAGCTTCGCCTCGATCCAGAGCTTCCGCGCCCGCACGAGCCGGCCGGCCTTCGCCTCCCGCGCCGCGGCGGCGGAGATCTTCCCGGCATCCTCCCCCGCCTCGTCGAGCAGCTTCCGGCAGGCCGCGACATCCTCCTCGGCCATGTCGCGGAGCAGGCGCTGCTTCAGGTCCACCACATCCTTCTGCGCCCGGTCGGAATCGGCGGGCTCTCCCACCACGCGTTGGTTCCGCCCCTCTTCCACGACGCCGCCGACGACCTCCAGCACGCGGAGGGCGAGCTTCAGCTCCTTCTCCTTCAGGAGCTCGCTCGCGCGGTCCCGGAGCCATCGGAGCTTCTCTTCCGAAACCAGGGCGCGGATCCGGATCTCCTCGGCGCCGGAGACCGGCGCGCCGGCGGGGGGCGGGAGGGCGAGCAGCTCCGCCGCCACCGCGAGCTTGCCCGCCAGGTCTACCGACCGCCGGAGCGCTTCCCCGAGGAGTTCGAAGGCCGCCGCCGAGTCCCCCCGCTGCGCCCGCTCCCGGGCGGCGGTCCGGAGGTCGGCGGCGCTCGCCCGCCCGGAGGCCGCGGGGACGTGACCCACGAGGTACCGGCGGTCTCCGAACGGCGCGTCCCCGAGGAGGACGAAGCGCCCCTCGTACTCGTTCGTGAGCGTCGGGTCCCGGACGGCCACGAGGATCGAGGCCTCGGGCCGGCCGCCGTCCGCTCCCGCCGGGACCACGAGGATCTCCGTCCAGCGGACCGGCTCCCCGGGAACCCACTTCTCCATGGGGACCGGGGGCGCGTGCGAGACGACCGCGAGGAGCCGCCCCGTCCCGGCCTCCATGGCGACGAGTTCCACCGGCCAGGTGGCCGGCGGCGCGGCGTCGGCGAGGAAGGCGAGCCGGACGGCGATCCGCCCGGTCTCTCCGTAGAGCGACGCCGTGACCTCCGCCGACGGATGCACGGCGAGCCCCTCATCGGGCGGTGCGGCGAGCGCCGCGGCGCACAGGAGCAGGACGACCGGCACTCTCATGGGTCGCCGATGCTACCCGATCGAACGGCACCGATCACGCGTCGCCGGTTCTGAACGTGAGCAGTTCAGCGAATCGCGATCAGGCGGAAGTAGTAGTGGAGCGATGGCGCGGGGGCGTGGCGCTCGAGTTCCATGAGGAGCCGCGTGAACTCGTCGGGACGCGGCGGATGGGAGAGGACGACCTCGACCGTCGCGAAACCGAAACCGAGCAGGCGGGCCCGGAGGCTCTCCGGGTCGAGGCCGGTGCCGTGGTGGTACTCCGCGAGGCGCTCCCGGGCCACCTCCTCCGGCGAATGGGACCGGGCGGACTTCAGCGCGCGGCGCATGGCAAGCCACCAGGAAAACCGCTCGTGGAAGGCGGCGTTCGAGTCGTTGTCGGTGTAGAGGAAGCCCCCCGGGCGCAGCACCCGCGCGAACTCCCGCAGGCCGTCCGCGGGTTCACGAAGATGGTGGAGCAGCGAGTAAGCCGTCACGCCGTCGAAGCTCGCGTCCTCGAAGGGGAGCCGCGCCGCGCTGGCCCGGACGAGGTCGCCGTGGAAGCGGGCACACCGGGCGAGCATGCCGAGGGAGACGTCCGCGCCGGCCACGCGGGGGAACCGCGACCGCAGGAGCTCGAGGACGATCCCGCTGCCGCAGCCGGCGTCGAGGACCTCCCCGGGGCCGGAGACGGTCTCCCTCAGACGGTCGAGCGTCCGCGCGACGTCCCCGTAACACTCGTCGGGCCGGGCCGTCTCGAGGTCGTAGTCCGCGGCGTGGGCGTCGTGGAAGATCGCGTTCGCCTCCTCCACGGCCCGCGCCCCGGGGTCGGCCGAGCGCGCCAGGAGATCCGGGATCCCCTCCGGCGCGAGCGGCCAGCGCCGGCCGGAGCGTTCCGCCACCAGCGCCCCGCCGTCGAACCGGAGCGGATCGCCGCCGAGCGGACAGCGGAGCTTCCCGAGCAGCCAGTCCGAGAGGGCCATCGCCGCATTCTATCGGCGGGGCCGGGCGCGGCGCGACTGCTACAATCCGCCTCGCCCGTGGATGCCCCCGTCATCGTACGAATCCTCGCCGAGGAACCCGCCGCATGGTGGGACGAGGTGGCGTTGCGCGCACGCTCGATCTGGCACACGCGGGACTTCGCCCGACTCCACCGCGAGTGTGGCGGAACGGTCCGGTTCCTCGCCGCTTTCCGTGGGGCAACACCCACCGGGGTCGCCCTCCTCCTCCTCGGAGGCAGCCGGAAGCTCCCCCTCCTCGACATCCTCTTCGCCCGTGTCGCCCTCGTGCCGGACGAGCCAGCGGCGGGAGACCGGGAGTCGGCGATCGCGCTCCTCGGCGGCCTCCTCGCCGAGGCCCGGCGGGCGCGGGCGGCGGAGGCGTCGGTGCGCGTGGAGCTGCCGAGGTTCCTCGATGTCCCGGACCTCACGGAGCGTGGACTCGCCGCCCGGCGGCGGGGCATCGCCCTGATCGAGGTGCCGCCGGACCCGGCGGCCGTGGAGCGCGGGATGGCCGCCCCCGCCCGGCGCCAGGCGCGGAAGGCTGCGCGGCTCGGAGTGCGGGTGGAAGTCGCGGACGGCGTGGAGCCCCTCCTCCCGCTCCTCGATCTCTCGTTCCTCCGGTCCGGCCTGCCGCCGCGGGACCACGGCTATGTCCGCGCGCTTGACCGGTGCCTGCCGGCGGAGGTGCTCGTCGCCCGGAAGGACGGGCGTGACCTGGCGGCGCTGCTCTGGGTGGCAAGGGGAGAGATGGGGCTCAACATCTTCCACGGCCGCGCGGACGGGGACGTGGAGGGAGCACCGAACCTGCTCCACCGGGAGATGCTCGAACAGGCCTCCCGGCGAGGCGTCCGGCTCCTCCACACCGGCGACGCCGCGCTTCCCGGGGAGACCGATCCGCGGATCCTCGGGATCACCCGCTTCAAGGAGTCCCTGGGCTTCGCGATCCACCCGGCCTTCCAGGGCTCGATCGCCCTGCGACCGTTCTCCGCGGGCCTGCGCCGGAGGCTCCTCGCGCTGCGGACCGGGGCGGGGAGGCGGCGATGAACCGCGAGGGCGGCGGCCTCGGTCCATGGGCGGAGATCTACCGCCGGCGCGCGGCGCTCGATCCGCTGCGCGCCGTGCTCGACGAGGGCGATCCCGACAACCGGAAGAACGTCTACGTGGATGCGCTGGACCGGTTCTGGCTGCGCCGGGCGCTGGGTCCGCGCAGGTACGGCGCGGCGGTGGACCTCGGCTGCGGCGTGGGCCGTCTGACCGGACTGCTCGCGGGGCGGTCACGCCTGACCATCGGGGTCGACGCCTCGGAGGCGCTGCTCGCGGCGGCGGCGCTCCGGTCCGGACGGTCCGCGGGCCTGGTCCGGGGGGCGCTCGGCGCGCTGCCGCTGCCGGCCGGCCGGAGCGACCTCGTGGTCTGCTGGCAGGTCCTCCTCCACCTCGTCGGCGACTCCGACATGGCAGCGGCGATCGGAGAAGTCCGGAGACTCCTCGCGCCCGGTGGCCGTGCGGTCTTCGCGGAGCACTTCGCACCGGGAGCGGAGACGCTGCGTCGCGAAGGAGTCGTCTACCGGTCCGCGCCGGATGTCCTCGGGGCGTTGCGGGCCGCGGGCCTGCGGGTGGAGTCGGCCTTCGCGATCCGCAAGTCCCCCTCGCGCCTCGTGCACCTGGTCCGCCGGGGCCGCCTCCCCCGCCCGCTGTGGCCGCTTTCGGCGCGTCTCGAGCGCCTTCTCGCCTTCGCCGGCCGAGCCCCCCCCCTCTACCGCGACTGGCTCGTCGTGGGCCGCCCGTCGACGTGAGCCTCCGGGCGGCTGGAAGTTGCCCGGCGACGGGCGGCCAGCGGCGCCCGGCCCCCTCACTCCCCCTCATCCGCCGGCCCGGGTTCGTGGCGGGCCAGGAACCGGGAACGCAACCGGATCGCCTCCTCGACCCGGCGGCCATCGAGACGCCTCTCGACCTCCGCCGCGACCCGCCGCCCCACCGCGATGTAAAACCACAGCGGCCCGCGGCCCCGGGGGCGGCGGGACCGGTCCAGCTCCCGCCAGGTCCTTCGCGGCCGCGAAACGTCCACGAGACGTCGCGCCCTACACGCCGGCGGCCGAGAGGATCGCCTTCTGGACTTCCTTCACCGTGAGCCGGCCCACGTTCACCGCGGTGCAGGGCACCTTGCGGAAGAGGCGTTCGAACTGGCGGCGCTGGAGCTCCGTGTGCTCGAGGCTGCGGACGAGAAGGTGCGGGTTGAGGAACGGGGTCGAGCGCCCGGTGTGGTCACGCCCCTCTTCCACGTGCCGCGTGGCGATGTCCGGAGCGAGCTTCTCCACGTCCTTCGCGATCGCGTCGCGCCGGAGGAGGATCACCGCCTTGAGGGTCGTCCGCTTCGCGTGCCGGTCCGATCCGAGCCAGTACGGATCGAGCATCGCCCGGCTCGCCTCCCCGCCGAAGAAGCAGTAGGGCTCGCCGCGATCGAGCGGGCAGACGGCGGACTGCGGGCAGTCCTTGTGGGCGCACTCCTCCTTCGAGGTGGCCACGTTCTCGCACTTCGACCGGTCGAAGAGCGGCTCGAGGGCCGGGATCTTCTCCGCCATGTCGGTGGGGACGTAGAGCTTGCGCTCCGGGGTGTCGGCGACGACTCCGCCGCCCTGGTGACGCACGAAGACGAAGTCGGTGCTCACGAGTTTCGAGTCGGCGCGCTTCAGGAGTTCCGCCAGGTGGCCGGTCTTGCCGGTCCCCTCCGGTCCGAGGAGCAGCACGCCCTTCCCGCCGACCTCCACGCACATGCCGCGCACGCCGTGCAGGTCGTGGACGCGCTCCCCCACGTCGGTGACGAGGCCGAGCGCGAGCGACCGGAGCTGCCCGTAATACGCCGACTTCATGAAGAAGCCGGTGCGGGTCTCGGAGTGGTAGTAGGCCTTCTGGTCCTTACCGGGGATCCAGTTCACGCCGTAGAGCACGCCGTGCGGCTCGATGTCGCTCTCGAGCGGCGAGGGGAACCAGTTCTCCACGAAGAAGTCGTAGAGGTGCGGGCTGTTCGTCCGGAGCTGGACGACGAGCCCGGAGATGTTCGCGTTCCACTCGAAGTACGGCTGGTCGCGCAGGAAGGAGTCGCAGTCCGCGACCATGGCGTCCCGCGCGGAAAGCGACATCTGGGTCTCGGTCTCCACGAAGCCCTTGACCTGCGTGACCGTGTTCGCGAGCTGCTTCTTCCGCGTCGCGCGCGCCGGCTTCAGCATCGCGAGCGCGTCGGCCATGCGGTCCATGGCCTCGGCGATGCGATCGTAGGAGGTGGCGTAGGAGAGCCGGATGCAGTTCGGCCCGCCGAAGGAGTCGCCGGGCACCACCGCCACGTGGCCGTGGCGCAGGAGGTGGTAGGCGAGCCCGTAGGAGTTGCGGATCGGCGTACCGTCGCACTCCATCCGGTACGTCGGGGTGACGTTCGGGAAGAGATAGAAGGCCCCCTCCGCGCGGTGGCAGGTGACGCCCGGCATCGTGAGGAGCCGGGAGTGCATCATGTTCCGCCGCCGGAGGAACTCCTCCCGCATCCTCACGATCTCGTCCTGCGGCCCGGTGAGGGCGGCGAGCGCCGCCATCTGGCTCACCGTGCAGGGGTTGCTCGTGGTGTGGCTCTGGAGGCGCCCCATCGCCTGGATGATCTCGGCGGGGCCGGCGGCGTAGCCGATGCGCCAGCCGGTCATCGAGTACGCCTTGCTCATCCCGTTCACGACCACGGTCTGGGCCTTGATCTTCGGCGAGAGCGCGGCGATCGACACGAATTCGAGACCGTCGTAGACGAGCTTTTCGTAGATCTCGTCGGCGATGATGAGCAACCCCTCGTCCGCGGCGGCCTCGCAGACCTCCATGAGCTGCGACCTCGTGTAGGCCGCCCCCGTGGGGTTCCCGGGGTTGTTGATGATGACGGCCTTCGTGCTCGCGGACAGCGCCCCCTTGAGCTGCTTCGCCGTGAGCCGGAAACCGTTCTGCTCGCTGGTATCGACGTAAACGGAGATCCCCTTGGCGAGGGACACCATCTCCGGGTAGCTCACCCAAAAGGGCGCGGGGATGATGACCTCCTCGTCCTTGTTGATCGTGGCGAGGAGAAGGTGGTAGAGGGACGCCTTCGCCCCGCAGGAGACGATGATCTCCGACGACGGGTCGTAGGTGAGGCGGTTGTCGTCCTTCAGCTTCCGGGCGATGGCCCGGCGGAGTTCGATGAGCCCCTCCGCCGCGGTGTACTTCGTGTACCCCTTCTCCATCGCCTCGTACGCCGCGAGGCGGATGTTGCGGGGCGTGGGGAAGTCCGGCTCGCCGACGGAGAGGTCGATGACGTCGATACCCTCCGCCTGCATGGCTTTGGCCTTGGCGGAGATCTTCAGCGTCGGCGAGAAGCCGACCCGCTTCATCCGCTCGGCCAGCATGGTTTCGGGCACCGCTACTTCTCCTTCTTCTCGTCCGCCTTCCCGGGCTTCTTGCCGGCCTCATCCGCCTCGCCGCCCGTGAGCTTCTTCGCGAGCTTCTTCAGGTCGATACCGCCGAGGGACTCCGCGATCTCCGGGAGCTGGGCGAGGACCTGCGCCACCTGACCGGTGATCTTCGCCACGCCCTTCCCCTCGCCTCCGGTGTCCACGATGACGATCTTGTCGATCTTCGGCGGCCTCGTTGTACTCCTTGTAGGACTCGGCCCGCATCTCCATGGCCTTCGCCTCGGCCTCGCCGCGCAGGCGGATGGCGTCGGCATCGGCTTCCGCGAGCACCCTCGCCGCGGCGGCCTGCCCCTTCGCCTCGGCCTCGCGCTTGTAGGCCTCGGCCTCGGCCTCGATGTAGACCTGCCTCTTCCGGGCCTCCGCCGTCTTGTGGACGGTGGCGGTCAGCTCCTTCTCCCGGCGGGCGATCTCGAGTTCCTCGAGTTCGATCAGCTTCTCGCGCTCCACGATGCGGACGTTCAGCTCCTCGGCCTTCAACTCCGAGTTCCGCTTCTGGCGCTCCAGTTCGTAGGCAATGTCGGCCTCGGCCTTCTTCTGGTTCACCTCGCCGGCGAAGCCGGCCCGGGCGGTCTCGAAGTCCCGGTTCGCGCGGGCAACCTCGGTCTCCGCGACGAGCCGCGCGATGTCCCCGGTCTTCCGGGCCTCGGCGGTCTTGATCGCCGCCTCCTTGTCGGTCTCGGCCTCGGAGATCTCGGCGTCGCGCTTGGCGGCGGCGATCTTCGGCTTGCCGAGCGCCTCCAGATAGCCCTGGTTGTCGGAGATGTCGATCAGGGTGAAGGAGAGCAGGTCGAGCCCCATCCGCCGGAGCTCGTTCTGCGTGGCCTTCTCCACCTTCTCGTTGAACTCGTCGCGCTGCTGGTAGATGTCCTCCACCGCGTGCGAGCCGAGGTAGGCGCGGAGCGTCCCCTCCATCACCTGGGAGCCGGTGTCGCGGATCGCCGCGGCGCCGCCGCCGAGGAACTGCTCGGCGGCCATCCGGATCGCCTGCTCGGAGGAGCCGACCTTGAGCTGCGCCTGGCCGACGGCGTTGAGCTGCACGCCGCCCTTGGTCAGCGCGTCGGTGACCTTCGCCTGCACGGTGTAGGTTTCCAGCGGCAGCACCTGCGCGGTCTGGAACAGCGGCAGGACGAAGGCGCCGCCGCCGATCCGCATCTTGTAGCCCACCGTCCGGACCGTGCCGTCCACCTCGCGGACCTGCTGGCGCAGACCGCCCGAGACGATGAGCACCTCGAGAGGCCGAAAACGCCCCAGAATCCGATCGCAACCATGACGGTCTCCTAGAAGTTCCTGCCCCCGAGCGGACGGCGCGGCCTCCGGGCCGGCTCGTAGTCCGCGAAGTAATCGCGGCGCGGGGCCTCGCGGCGCCCGGGGTCCTTCTTCTCTTCCGGTAAACTGAATGCCACCTGCACCTTCGCCGGGCGGGCGATCCCGTAGGACTCCTCCGCCGCCCGGATGATCTCCGGGTCGAGCCCCTCGGCGGCGATCTCGGCGGTGAACTCCCGCCTCCCGTCCACGATGTCCCTCACGTAGGCCTCGATCTGGTCCTTCGGATAGAGCTTCTCCACCTCGTAGGCCGAGAGGTCGAAGCCCTCCACGCGACGGATCTCGCGAGTTCCGAGCCGGCCATCGGCATACTCGTTCGTGCCGCGGAGGTCGCCGCGCTGGATCGCGGCCATCAGCTCGATCGGGACGCGCGCCGCCTTGCGCACGAAGTGCTTCTTCTTGAGTCCGCCCTCGATCCTCTCCTCGAGGATCTCCCCCATGCCGCCGGTGTTGTACTGGAAGAACTTCACCTTGCCGGGATACGTGGCGCAGAGGGACATCACGATGTCCCGGAAACGGTTCACCTTGAACTGATGAGGAAGGTGC
>JALOQY010000186.1 GCA_025459285.1 Planctomycetota bacterium
CCCCGTCGCCTCCGATGCCGATCACGCCGTTCTGGGCGATGCCGGCGGACGCCAGTGCGTCGGAAAGGTGGTAGAGGATCGCACCGCTGCGGGAGAGGATCGTCACGCCGCGCGGGCCCGCGCGGCCCGGCGCGACCTCCTCGGGGTGGAAGACGTCCGGCAGCATGCCGATCTTGATCCGCTCGGGCGGGAAGATGATGCCCGGCGTGTTCCCGCCGATGAGGAGCGCACCCTTTCGGCGGGCGGCGGCAAGGACGTCGCGGACGTCGCGGAGCGGCATGCCCTCGGTGATGAGAACGACCACGGGCACGCTCGCGTCGATCGCCTCGAGGGCCGCCTCGCGGGCGCTGCTGAAGTGGCGCCAGATGGAGACCGCGGCCACGGCGGGATGGTGGGCGAGCAGCTCCGGGACCGACTCGTAGACGGGGATGCTCTCCACGATCCGCTCGCCCCCGCGCTCCGGCGCGACGCCGCCCACGATGACCGTCCCGAAGTCGCGCATGAGCCCCGCGTGGCGTGTGCCCTGGGCGCCGAGGCCGATGATGGCGGTCTCCACGCGGCCCGTCCGGCGGATCTCCTCCGCGAGATCGGGGCGCACGGAGCCGACGAGGTGAGCGAGGAGGCCTTCCGCCGCGAGGATGGGGGTCAGGAGTCCGGCGGGTTCGGAATCAGCCATTTCGGTCCCTTCCGGCAAGCGCCTTCGCGAGCCCATCGCGGATGACCTCGGCCATGATCCGCCGGTTGCCTGATTCGAGTTCGAGACCCGACAGCGCCTCGGGCGTCTCCGCCCGGGCCCTTTCGAGGAATGCCCGGGCGCCGGGAAGGTCGGTGCCGACCATGCGCCCGTAGACGGGAAGCACCCGGCGGCCGGCCGCGCGGCGGTCGCGGAGGCAGGCGACGAGGCCCCGGATGAACACGTCACAGGAGGAGATGCCGCCGAAGCGCGACGTGATGACCACGTCGACGATCTCCTTGTCCATGAGGAGGTGGAACATCTCGGCCACCATCCCCTGGGAGGGGCCGCCGCCGGAGTCCATGAAGTTCACCGGCACAGCCCGGCCGCCGAGGAACCGCTCGCCGATCGTGGCGACCTCGTCGATGGAGAAGATCCCGTAGCCCGCGCCGCCGGGGACCAGGCCGACGTAGAGTTTTCCCGGATCCCGGGGGGTGTCCTCCGGCAGCAGGTCGACGTACTTGAAGCCCGCGGCGCGCGCCCGGCGCTCGTCCCTCGTTAATTCGGATGCATCGTGTCGTGGTTCCGCGAGGCCGAGGCGGCGGAGGAGGGGCCGCTGCCGGAAGAGGGCGTTGTCGTCGAGGACGAGCTTGGCGTCTGCGGCGACGACGCGGCCGTCCGGGAGGACGAGGAGCGGGTTGATCTCGGCGACCTTGGCGTCGGCGTTCTGGAAGGCGTGGTAGAGGCGGGTGACCGTCTCGGCAAGGGCCGCGGCGTCCGCGCCAGGCAGATCGCGGCTAAGGAAGGCGACCACCTCGTCCCGCGGGCCGGGGGGGAGTTCCGCGGGACTGTCGTCGATCGGGCGGCGGAGGACCGCGGCGGGCTCCGCGCGGGCGGCGGCTTCGATGTCCACGCCGCCCCGGGAACTGGCCAGGATGACGGGCATGAACGTCTCCGGGCTGGTGGTGATGCCGAGGTACGCCGCAAAGGAGAAGGGGACCGCCTCCTCGACGAGGACGGCCTCCACGGGCCAGTCGCCGATACGGAGCGCGAGGATCTCCGCGGCGGCGAGGCGGGCTCCGGCGGGGTCCCGGACCTGCCTCACGCCGCCCGCCTTTCCGCGGCCGCCGGTCAGCGCGAGGGCCTTCACCATGGCCGGGAAAGCGACCGGGAGTCCGTCGAGCCCTTCGGGCGATCGGGCGACACCGTAGCGGGCGGGCACGGGGATCCCGGCCTCCCGGAAGACCTGCTTCGCCTCGTGCTCGTAGAGCCTCATGCCTGACCTCCCGCCCGTCTCAGGGCGTGGCGGGTCCAGGGAAGGAGCCCGCCGGCGTCGCGGATCGCGAGGATCTCCGGCGGGAGCTTCGGGAACCGGAACTCCCGGTCCCCGACGACGATGGTCCCGGCGGAGGGATCCAGCAAGACGGCGTCGCCCTCGCGGAAGGCGTCGACCGCCTCGGGACACTCGACGAGGACGAGACCCTGGTTGATGGCGGCGCGGTAGAAGATGCGCGCGAAGCTCTTCGCCACGACGGCGGCGATCCCCGCGGCCCGGAGTCCGACGACAGGCTGCTCGCGCGAACTCCCACAGCCGAAGTTGCGTCCGGCGAGGAGAAGGTCCCCCGGTCGCACGGTCCGGGCGAAATCGGGATCGAGATCCTCGAGGAGATGGGGCAGGATCTCCTCGGGCGTCGATGCCTTGTAGGTGTACTTGCCGGGGAAGAGGAGGTCGGTGTTCACGTCGTCGCCATAGCGGAAGACCCTCATCGGCGCGCCTCCTCGAGATCGCGGGGGTCGGTGATCCGGCCGCGCGCCGCGGAGGCCGCGACCGTGGCGGGGCTCGCGAGGTAGATCTCCGAGTCGATGCAGCCCATGCGCCCCTTGAAGTTGCGGTTCGCCGTGGAGAGGCAGCGCTCCCCCGGGGCGAGGACGCCCATATGGGCGCCGAGGCACGGACCGCAACCGGGCGGCAGGAGGATGGCTCCCGCCGCGGCGAGCCGGGCGAGCGTGCCGTCCGCGAGGGCGGTCTGCTGCACCCGGCGGGAGGCCGGCAGCACGAGGAGTCGGGCGCCCGTCGCCACCCGGTGGC
This sequence comes from Planctomycetota bacterium, assembly GCA_025459285.1. Lineage (GTDB taxonomy): Bacteria > Planctomycetota > JAJSAM01 > JAJSAM01 > JAJSAM01 > Prado167. Next base: position 2,763 of record JALOQY010000186.1, read on the forward strand.
CATCGAGGATCTCCGCGGCGATCCGGAGGTCCGGGAGCCGGCCGTTCGTGCACGTGCCGAGGAGGAACTGGTCGATGGGGACGTCCGGCGCGCCGCGCGCCGGAACCACCCGATCCACCGCGTGGGGCAGCGCTACCACGGGTTCCACGGCGGCCAGGTCGCACGGGACGACCGCTTCGTAACGGGCCCCCGCGTCCGGCAGGAGATCGGCGGGATCGAGGTACTCCACGCCGAGCCCGCGCAGGAAGGCATGGGTGACCTCGTCGGGGAGGAACAGCGCCGCCTTGGCGCCCATCTCCACGCCCATGTTGGCCACCGTGAAGCGCTCATCCATGGAGAGGCCGGTCGCGCCGTGGAACTCGAGCGCCCTGTAGTTCGCGCCCTCCGCGCCGAGGCGCCCGATCAGGGTGAGCATCAGGTCCTTCGCCGAGGCCGGGGGGCGGAGCGAGCCGGTCAGGTCCACGCGGATCGTCTCCGGGACCTTGAGCCAGGTGATGCCCCGGAGCAGGAGCGCGGCGGCCTCCGTGCGGTCGATGCCCGTCCCGAAGCAGCCGAGCGCGCCGTAGGAGCAGGTGTGGGAGTCGCTGCCGACGATGACCCCCCCCGGCCGCGCGAAACCATACTCCACGAGGACCTGGTGGCAGATGCCCTCTCCCACGTCGAAGAAGTGGGGGAGGTCGAAGCGGCCGGCAAAGGCGCGGATCTCGCGGTGGGACCTCGCGGTCTTCTCGTCCGCCGCCGGCACGACGTGATCGAGCACGATCACCGGGAGTCCCCGATCGACGAGGCCGAACTCGTCGAGGTCCGTCCTGATCTTGCCGACGATCGCCGAGGCGTTGTCGTGCATGAGCAGGTGATCGGGCCGGAGGAACAGGATCTCCCCGGCGCGGACCTCGGGCCGTCCGGCTTTCCGCGCGAGCACCTTCTCCGCATAGGTCATGGCCATCGCGTTACCTCAGGAGTCCGCCGCGGCGGTAGATCTCGAGCTGCACGGGGGAGAAGGGCTCCACGGAGAGCCGGAGGCCGGGGCCGGTCACCTCGCCGGTGACGAGGTCTACCTCGATCTCCGCGCCGTCCGGAAGGCCCGCGGACAGGAGGTCCGCGGCCAGGATCGGGAAACCGGAGTTGATGGCGTTGCGCTCGTAGATCGCCCCGAAGGACTTCGCGACGAGGAGCCCGACGCCGAGGGCGCGGAAACAGTCCACCGCCTGCTGCCGCGACGAGCCGCAGCCGAAGTTCCCGCCGGCGATCACGATGTCGCCGGGCCTCGCCCGGGCCGCGAAGTCCGTGAACCCCGGCAGGTTCCCGAAGGTGTGCCGGCCCATCTCGGCCAGCTCGGTGATGGCGAGGTGCCGGTTGTGGAAAATCATGTCGGTGTCGATGTTGTCCCGCGCCACGAGGACGACCCGGCCGCGGATCCTGACCGGCCGTTCCGCAAGACCCACCGCGGGCCCGGCGCGGGCCATCCGGGGAGCGGGCGTTCCCGAGGCGAACTCGGCTGGGTGCTCGGGGATCGCACCGGGCGCGGCAATCGCACCGGCCACCGCCGAGGCCGCGGCCACGGCGGGGGAACAGAGCCAGACCTCGCCCTTCCCCTGCTTGCCGGGGAAGTTGCGGTTGCCGGTGCTCACGCTGACCTCGCCCGGGCCGTTCTGGCCGATCTGCCCTTCGGCGCAGCCGGCACAGCCGGCATTGCCCACGAGCGCTCCCGCCTCCTTGAATGTCGCGAGGAGGCCTTCCCGGAGCGCCTCCCGCCAGACGCGGTCAGTGGCCGGGACGATCTTCAGGACCACGCCGGGCGCCGTCCGCCGGCCGCGCAGAACCGCCGCTGCCGCACGCAGGTCCTCGATGCGGCCGTTCGTGCAGGAGCCGATGAAGGCGGAGCCGATCTTGCGGCCGGCGACGTCCCGGAGGTCGATGACGTCCTCGGGGTGGCCGGGGCGGGACAGGAGGTGTCCGATTCCGTCCACGTCGACCTCGATCCTGCCGGCGTACTCGGCGTCGGGGTCGGCGAGGACCGGCTGCACGGCCCGCCCGGCGGCCCGCGAGCACCAGTCGATCACCTCGCGGTCGGGCTCGAACAGGGCGATGATGGCGCCCATCTCGGTGGCCATCGAGGCCATCGTGATGCGGCCGGCGAGGCCGAGGCCGTCCACCGCCTCCCCCGAGAACTCCGCGGCCACCCCGAGAAGGCCCGAGGCCCCCAGTTTCCGGAGGACGGCGAGGGTCAGGTCCTTGGCGGTGGCGCCGGGACCGGGCCGGCCGCGGAGCACGACCCGAACCGTGGGCGGGACCTTGAACCAAACCCGTCCGTGGGCGAAGGCGTGGGCCACGTCGAGGTCGCCCATGCCCTGGCCGAAGGCGCCGATGGCGCCGAGGAGGTTGGCGTGGGAGTCCGTGGAGACGAGCGTGGAGCCGGGGACGGCGAGCCCCTCGTCGATGGCCACATGGGTCCCGATGCCACGGTCGATGTCGAAGACGCGCACGCCCTGTTCCCGTGCGAACTCCCGGCAGATCTGCTGGTTCGCGGCGTACTTCTGGTCGGAGCCGCCGGGATTGCAGTCGAACGTGAAGAAGGAGCGCGCGGGGTCCGAGACGGCAAGACCCGCGCCGCGGAGGTTCTTCACCACGTTCGCGCCGCCGAAATCGCGGGCCACGCGGACGTCGATGGCGACGTCCACGATGGCCCCGGGCCGGGGGTCGGTCCCGGAATGGGCAGCGAGGATCTTCTCGACCACGGTCCGTCCGGCGGTCATTCGATGAGCCTCCCGTCCTTCTTCATCACGAGAGGGTCGAAGGTCGCGAAGTCGGCCTGGTGCACCAGGACCGTTTCGATGACCTGGGGCCGCCCGTCGCCCTCCTTCGCATGGCAGGCGATCATGTTCACGATCTCGTCGGGGAGGCCCGCGCGGCCGGCGAGGATGGCGCCGGAGATCGGGTGGCGCGCGCAGCGGCCGCTGCGGCTCTTCCGGAAGCCGCCCTGGCCGTCCCGCTCGAACTCGAGGAGTTTTCCCACGTCGTGGAGGAGCGCGCCGGCCACGAGGCGGTCCATGTCGATGGCGTAAGGCATCCTCGCGTAGTGCCGCGACTGGCCCTCGGCAAGTCCGATGGCCCCCTCCGTGACCGCGATCGTGTGCTCGACGAAGTTCACGCCCCGGCAGTCGGTGAGCAGGGTGAACGGGAGCTTCGCGAGGTCGGCGGGATCCTCCCAGCCTCCGCGGGCGCAGGCCTCGACGAAGACCTCGACGACCTTCGCGCGAAGCGTCCGGTCCCCGAGGCGTGCGAGTTGGGCGGCGAAAAGCCGCTCGATGTCGATGGCGGTGATCATCAGAGCCTCGCGAGGATCGCGTCGGTCATCTGCGTGGTGCTGGCGGCGCCCTGCCGCAGCGCGTCCGGCGAGCCCTTGAGTCTGAGCATGTCGTAGGTGCGGACTCTCCCCTCCCGGACGACGTCCGCCACGGCACGGCGGACCGCTTCCGCGCGGTCGGCTTCGCCGAGGTGGTCGAGCATCATGGCGGCGGTGAGGATCGTGGCGATCGGGTTCACGATGGGGACAGGGTAGTCGGCGTACTTGGGCGCCGAGCCGTGCGTGGGCTCGAACACCGCGCAGTCCCGCCCGAGGTTCGCGCTGGCCGCGAAGCCGAGACCGCCGGTGAGACCGGCGAATGCGTCGGAGATGATGTCGCCGAACATGTTCCCGGAGACGATGACCCCGTAGTTCTCGGGGTCCTTCGTGAGCCACATCGTCTGGGCATCGATGTTCGTGTCCCAGAGGGCGATGTCCGGGTAGCGGGCCTTCACGATCCTCGCCTCGGAGAGCATCATCCCGGAGGTTTCGCGGATGACGTTCGGCTTCTCGCAGACCGTGACGGAGCGGTAGCCGTGCTTCGCGGCGTGGGCGAAGGCCGCCTCCACGATCCGGCGGCAGGCCGGGCGCGTGTAGATGCGGCAGGAGACCGCGAGGTCCGGGCTCGCGACATGGCGGAACGCCGCCATCCTGGGGTGGGTTTCGAGGGCGGCTCGCACGGTGGAGGGGGGATTCGTCCACTCCACGCCGCAGTAGAGGCACTCGGTGTTCTGGCGGAAGATCACCACATCCACGCGCGGCTCCTCGAAGCCGTCGCCCTTCCTTCGGATGAAATTGAGGGGATTCCCGGGGAAGCTCTGGCAGGGGCGGATGGAGATGTCGAGGTCGAATCGCTGGCGGAGTCCGACGATGGGGCTGAAGTAGGTGTAGCCCCGATCCCGGAGCGCGGGGTCGAGTTCCGCGGCGGCCTCGGCCTTCGGCTTGCTCGTGATGGCCCCGAAGAAGCCGACGCGGTGTTTCGCGAGCAGGTCGACGGTGCGTGCCGGCAAGGCATTGCCTTCCCGGCACCAGAACTCCCAGCCGATGTCGGCGTGGACGTAGCTGGCCCGGAAGCCGGTCCGGTCCAGGACGCGGAGTGCTTCGGGCAGGACGGTCTTGCCGATGCCGTCGCCGGGCATCGTGACGATGGTGGGGTGGCTCATCGGTCTCCTCCTCCGGATGTCCGGTTCGAGAGCGAAATCGTACCCTGTGGCTCCGGGTCGCGCAAACGAGGGAGGAGCGGGTTCAGGAGGGAGCCGGTCGGTCGGAGAAGAGCGGCGCGAACGGGCCGAGCATGCCGCCGTAGAGAAGGTAGAGGACGAGGAGGATGACGGCGGTGACGACGAGGAGGAACACGATGCCGCGCACCAGGCGGCGGCGCTCCTGGGGTGGGCCCCTGTGCCGGGCCCCGAGGAGGGCGGCGTGGACCGTGGCGTCGTCCATCTTCAGGAAGCGGACGGTCTCCCGGCAGGAGTCGCAGGCCGGCAGATGCTCCTTCACGAGGGCTGCCTGGTCCTCGGGCAGCCCACCCGCGACATAATCCGGGAGGATGGATTTGAACTCCCGACAGGCCATGGGGTACTCGTACCTTGTATGACGACGCCTCCGGAAGGAGAATGCGGGCGGCATGGGGGCGTGGCGGAGCCGGCAGACGCGCCGGGCTTAGGACCCGGTGGCCGCAAGGCCGTGTGGGTTCAAATCCCACCGCCCCCACGCGGATTCGGACCGCCCTCCCTCGCTGCGCTCGGTCGGGGCAGCGGGCTGTGCCCGCCGCTTCGCGGCCGCCTGGCGGCGTCCGCTCACGGTCCTCTCTTTTTGCGGGGGAGACCCCCGCCGGACTCGCTGACGCGAGTCCTCCCCCCGCGGTCGGACCACGGCGGCCGGGGGGGGGATCGCCCGGTGGAACGCCACGCAGAGGGGGACAGAGGGGACGAAAGGGCAGAGGGGACGTTGGTAACTTGTCAACTTGCCCGGCAGGCGGGAACCATCGCCAGCGGGGGACCTGGCCGGTTCGACGGAAACGGATGCCGGCCGGCCACCGGCAAGTTGACAAGTTTCCAATGTCCCCGGATCAGAACGCCCGGACCAGCGCCCGGATCAGAACGTCCGGACCAGCGCCCGGATCACAACCCCCGGCACAACGCCCGGATCACCGGGCATCGGCAAGGCCCCGGACGAAACCGAGAGCCCGGCCCGCAGGGGGCTGTTCGATTGCCTGGCCGCCATGGTCAGCCGGCTGGGCGGAAGGGGCTTCCGAGTCGGCGAGGAGCGTGGTGGGAACGGAGGGCTCGAGGACGATTCCGATTCCGATCCCGATTTCGATTTCGATTTGGATAACGGAAACGGCAGAGGGGACGTTGGTAACTCGTCAACTTGCCCGGTGGGCAGAAGGCCTTGCCGGGCGGGGGACCTGGCCGGTTCGACGGAAACGGATGCCGGCCGGCCACCGGCAAGTTACCAGGTTACCAACGTCCCCGGATCCAAGTCCCCGGATCCAACGTCTCCGGATCAGCGCAGCGGCGCGCAGCGCCCGAAGGACCGGACCCCGCTGGACTCGCTGACGCGAGTCCTCCCCCCCGCCCTTCGCTCGCTGCGCTCGCCCTTCGCTCGCTGCGCTCGCTTCGGGACGGCGGGCTTCGCCCGCCGTTTCGCGGACGCCCTGCGGGCGTCCACTCACGGGGGTCGTCTTGCGGGGGAGACCCCCGCCGGACTCGCTGACGCGAGTCCTCCCCCCACGACCCTCAGCGCGGAGCGCCCATGGGGGGGCCGAAGGGGTTCTGGCGCGCGGCCTCGTC
>JALOQY010000512.1 GCA_025459285.1 Planctomycetota bacterium
TCCATCTCGCTGGCCCTGGGCGCGGCGTGGACGGACTCCGTGTACGTGGTGGTGGAGTGCAACTTCACCGACGACGCGTGCGCGATCTCCCACCTGCGCCTGCGCAACGAGGGGGGCTCGTGGTCGGACTGGCTTCCCGCCGCCGGGTTCGTCGTCTGGGCACTGCCGGAAGGGAATGGCCTGAAGACGGTGGACGCACAGGCGCGGGACGAGGCCGGAAACGTGTCGGAGGTCGTTTCGGACTCGATCGGTCTCGACCAGACACGACCCGTCGCGTCGGTGACGATCAACGAGGGGGCCGGGCACACCGGGACCACGGAGGTGACACTCCGGATCACCGCATCCGACGAGGGCGGGTCGGGCCTGTCGAGGATGCGGGTGAAGCAGACCACGGTGGCGAACTGGGACGAGGAGTGGAGCGCGGTCTCGGATTCCGTGAAGTGGGAGCTTCGCCCGACCGAGGGATCGCGGAGCGTGGACGTGCAGGTGAGGGATGCGGCGGGGAACGTCTCGGAGATCGCGCGGGACACGATCGTGCTCGACCGGACGCCGCCGGTGCTGGACGGGATCGCGCTCGGCGGGGGCTGGCCGTACGTCCTGCCGGGGGAGCCCCTGCGACTGACCGTCACGGCCCACGAGGGAGTGGGCGGCGCGGGAGCGGAGGCCATCCGGACCACGACGGACGGGGGGACGACGTACTCGGAGTGGCTGCCCTTCACGTCGGGAGAACCGGTCGCGATCCCCCGCCCGGGCGAGGCGGGCCCCCTCACGGTGCGGGTGATGGTGCGGGACGTCGTGGGCAACAAGTCGAAGCTCTCGGCGGGGGTGGAGACGTTCCTCGTGGAAACGGCTCCGCCCTGGCTCGGTTCGTCGGGCTCCTTCGGGGGGCGGCTCCCGGACCGGAGGGACGTGGACGCGGTGGCCTTCGACCTGATCCGGGGAGACGTCCTGTCGATCAAGCTGAAGGCCTCGGCGAGCCCGGACCGGAAGGCACTCTTCCCGCTGGTGGCGGATCTGGCGCGCCCGACCGGAGAGCGACTGGCGACGGGGATCGGAACAGGCGGCCTGCCGGCCTTCCTCGCCCCGGAGACGGGGCGGTACTTCGTGGTCCTGCGGGAGGAGGGGGAGGGCTGGGAGACGGGCGTGTACGCGCTCTCGGTCGCGGTGAAACCTCCCGCGGCGAACGCGAAGTGGAAAGGGGTGGCGGCCGGCGGGGAGATCACCTTCGACGCCCCGGCGGGAGCGGCTCTCAAGGCGAGCCTGAAGGGCGCGGACCTGGACCCGGGGAGCGTGGTCGTGACGGGGCCCGGAGGGGCGGCGGTGGCCACCGTGACGGGCAAGCCCGGCAGCGCGAAGGTCGCGGCGGTGCTCGGGGAAACGGGGACGTGGCGGATCCAGTTCTTCTCCTCCGGCCCGGTGACCGCCTCGTGGTCGTGACCGCCTCGTGGTCACTCAAGCGCCCGAAGGGTGCGGCCCTCGCGGAAGAGTGACCGGCGCGTCACCTCGCCGGCCGCCCCGCGGCCTCCGCCGAAAGGAGGATCTCGCGGTGGAGCCGGACCTTCGCGCCCATGGACTCCCGGCAGGCCGCCGGCGCGTGCTCCACCATTTCGTCGAGGAGTCGTTTCGCCTCGACGAGATGGCTCCTGTCACCGGAAGCCCGCCACAGGAGATACCGCGTGTGCGGGGTGTTCGCGGACTCCCCGGCGGCGATGAACGCGGCCACGGCGGCCTCGGCGTCCCCCCCCGGCAGACACGCCGCGAGGGCCTCCGCCCGCGCGGTCTCCGCGGGTCGACCCTGCTCGCGAAGGAGAGGGAGCGCCTCGTCCACGGCGGCCCGCGCGCCCTCCGTGTCCCCCGTGCGCCACCGGACCTCGGCCAGGTCCGTGAGCGTGTCCGCGATCCCCGGACCGTGGCCGATGGCCCGCCGGTGGACCAGCACCTCCTCGTGGAGAGACCGCGCCACCTCGTCCGCGCCCTCCGCTTCGGCGAGCGTCGCCACGGCGGACCGGGCAATCCCCTCGACGTAAAGGGCCCCGAGCGATCCACAGAGCGCGAGGGCCTGATCGAGGGCCCCCCGGGCCCGGTCCGGCATCCCCAGGTCGGTCCACAGGGTGCCGAGCGCGATCAGGTTGAGGGCTTCGCTCAGGCGCTCGCCGGTCTCTCGGAACAGGGCCAGGGAGCGCTCGGAGTACTCGAGCGCCTCGGCGTGACGTCTCCGCGCCTGGAGGATGCCGCCCAGGTTCCCCATGGCGCGGGCTTCGGATTCCCGGTCCCCGATTTCGCGACTCAACTCCAGCGAGCGCTCAAAGAGTTTCCAGGCCTCCTCGTGATGCCCCTGGACCTGCAGGAGGTTGCCCAGGTTCCCCGTGTCCCGGGCTTCCCCCTGCCGGTCGCCGATCCGCCGGCTCAACTCCAGGCATCGCTCGAAGTGCGTCCGGGCCTCCGAAAGGCGCCCGCGGCTCTGGAGGGCGATGGCGAGGTTGCCGTTGGCCGCCGCCTCCGCCTGGCCATCCCCGATCTCCCGGCTCGCGGCGAGGGACCTGCGGAAGTGCTCGATCGACTCTTCCCGGCAGCCCCGTCGCGCGAGGACGAGGCCCAGGGTGTTCAGAGCCCGGATCTCCGACCGGTGGTCCCCCGTCTCCCGGGCGAGATCGACGGCTCGCCGCAGGGCGGCTTCCGCTTCCTCCCGGCGGCCGGCCCGGAAGAGGACCGTCCCGAGGACAACCGCCGCCCGACCCCGCATCACGCCGTCCCCCGCCTCTCCGGCCAGCTGCTCGACCTCCCGGGCCATCTCCTCCTGGCGCGCCCGGCGGCCGAGGCGCTCCAGGGGACCTCTCAGCCCGCACAGGCGCAGCAGGACCTTCCCGCGGGCGGCGCCGGTGAGCAGTCCCGGCACCGCCAGCGTCCGTTCGGCCAGCCCCACCGCCCGGTCGTTCTGGTAGCCCGCATCCAGATGGTCGAGGGCCGCGTCGAGGTGCGGGAAGGCCTCCTCCCCCCGTCCGGCCCGCAACCAGTGCTCGCACAGCTCGACCGCATCGGCGCCCGCGGGCCGCGGGTGCCGCGCCGAAAGCACCCCGGCGATCGCCCGGTGGTACTCCTCCTTCAGCACCTCGAGCAGGCTCCCGTACAGCGCCTCCTGCACCTGGTGGTGGTCGAACTCGACGAACCGCCCCGCCGAACGTACCAGACGGTGGGCCCGCTCGATCCGCCCCAGCCGCTTCAGCGCCGCCACCCGCGGTACTCCCGCGGCTTCCGCCACCAGGGTCGGGTCGAACGCGTACCCGCAGCAAGCCGCCACGTCCAGCAGGTCCCGCTCCACCGTCTCGAGACCGGCGATCCGGCCGTTCACCAGGTCCAGCACCGAACTCGGCACCGCAAGGTCCCGGATCACCCTCGTCGTGGCCCACGTCCCGTCTGGCTGCTGTGCGATGAACTGCCCCTCCTTCAACCCCCGGATGATCTCGAACACGAAGAACGGGTTCCCGTCCGACTTCTCGGCGATCCGTGCCGACAGCTCTTCCGCGAGGTGTCGTGACCGGAAGGCGTCCACCAGCAGCCGCACGAGGTCCTTCGGCCCGAGTCGCGGAAGCCCCATCCGGTCCGCCTGTGGGAGCCGCGCGAAGCCCGAGAGCCAGGGTTCCGGCAGGCCGGGCCGCGCCGTCCCCAGGAGCAGGATGCGGTGCTCCGGCACCGCCAGTGACAGCGCCGCGAACAACGCCCGCCCCTCCTCCGGTGCGAAGTGGAGGTCCTCGATCAGCACGATCGTCGTCCGCTCCCGCGACAGCGCCCGCGTGGCGTGCACGAACACCGTGTGGATCGAGTCCTTCCTCAGCGGCTCCGTCCCCTCCGGAGCCGGCTCCCCCCTCAGCAGCGCCGCGAACGCCGGGATCAGCGCCGGCGTGGACGTCAGATAGCCTTTCAGTGTCTCCGTGAGCCCCTCCGGGC
>JALOQY010000187.1 GCA_025459285.1 Planctomycetota bacterium
CGTGCTGCTCCTCCTCATCCACGAACTGGGCCACGCGGCGGCGGCACGGTCGGCGGGCCTGCGGGTCGGCGCGCCGGTGCTCATCCCCTTCGTCGGGGCGTACGTGTCGCTCTCCGGCCGGAGGCGCTCCGCCGGAGCGGACGCCTTCATCGCCGCGGGGGGGCCCGCCGCCGGCGCCGCCGGGTCGCTCATCGCGCTCGGGATCGCGGCACTCCTCGGGCCGGGACGGGCCGCGGAGTCGCTCCGGGCCCTGGCCGGGCTCGGGGCACTCCTGAACCTGCTGAACCTCTTCCCGGTCCCCGGACTGGACGGGGGGCGGTGGTCGGGCTCCTTCGGCTGGCGGGAGGCCGTGGCGCTCGTCCTCGGCCTCGCCGCCGTCTTCGCGCTGCAGCGGACCTTCATCGGGCAGGGGAGCGTGCTCCTCGGGGTCCTCGCCGTCCTGCTGCCGGCGCGGGTGGCGCTCGGGACGTGGCGTGCGGGGCTCGGCGGCCGGCGGGCGCGGCTCGTGGACCGCCTTCGGGAGGAGGTCTTCCGGCCCGCACCCGAGCGGGAGGCGACCGCGCCGGAGCGGTGGCTCGCCGCCGCCGGGTACGTCGTCCTCGCGTCGTTCCTGTCGACTTTCGCGCTCCTCTCGGGGGTCACGCTGCCGGGCAGCGGTCGGGCCGGCGGGGAAATGCGTGGGGGGGCGGATGCCGGCGGCGATACTCGCGCGTTCGGAGGTGACCATGCGGAACGGCGCTCTCATGATCCTCGTCCTCTTCACGGCCTGCGAGATCCCGGAGTCCAACCGGCCGGAGGAGAAGAGCTGGTATTCCTCGCAGGGCTTCGAGGCCCTGGACGAGGATCTGGTGTGGATGGTTCTCGAGCTGGAGCTTTCCCGCCGGGGGTACACCCTCGACCCGATGGCCTGCGACCGGATCACCGGGGATTTCGAGACCCGCTGGATCACGAACCTGAACCCCTTCCGCTACGAGGGGCGGCGCACGAAGTACGTGGGGCGGGTCGAGGCCGTCGCGGACCAGCCGGGCTGGTTCCGGGTCCGCGGGCTCGTCTGGACCCAGCGCAACGCCGACCTGAAGGACCCCATGGACCCGCTGAAGGCGATCTGGCAGGACGACGCGCCGGACGACACGGCGACCGAGGTGTTCCTCTACTCCATGGTCAGCCACTTCGAGACCCCGTCTGACCGGTGAGCCGCACCGCGCGGGAGTCTCTCCTCGTTCGACGGGCCGGAGAGGCCATGGCCGGCCACTTCGGTCCCCTTCACTGGTGGCCGGCGCGGTCGCCCTTCGAAGTGGTCGTCGGAGCGGTCCTCACGCAGAACACCGCATGGTCCCGCGTCGTTCTGGCCATCGGTAACCTCGAGCGGGAGGGGCTTCTCGACCCGCACCGGCTCCTCGTGCGGTCCGAGGCCGACCTCGTCCTGCTGCTCCGGCCCGCCGGGACCTACCGGGTGAAAGCGGCCTACCTGCGGGAGGTTTCGGGGTGGCTCGTTCGCCGCTACGGTGGCGATCCCGTGCGGGCCCTCGCCGGGGACACGCTCCGAAAACGGGCCGAACTCCTCGCGCTGCGCGGCGTGGGTCGCGAAACCGCCGACTCGATCCTCCTTTACGCCGGAGGCCATCCGATCTTCGTGGTCGACGCCTACACGCGGAGGATCTTCTCGCGCCACGGGTTGCTCGGAGGGAAGGAGGATTACGATCGGATCCGTGAGTGGTTCGAGGCCCGATTGCCCCGGGACGCCGCGCTCTACAACGAGTTCCACGCCGGGATCGTGAACGTGGGGAAGGAGTTCTGTCGCCCGCGCCGGCCCCGGTGCGCGGACTGCCCGCTCGCTTTCCTGCCGGGCGGCGGCTTGACGGGGACGCCTCGGGAGGGCTAACCTCGCGGCCATGGACGAGTCCGGGCTCCGGTCCCGTATCGAGGAACTGACGGGTCGTCCGTTCCTGGCGCCGGTCGTGGTCCACCGGGACACCTCGGATTTCATGAACGTCTGGCGCGATCACGTGCTCGAACTGGAGGGGAGGCGCCTCCTCGTCGTGGGCGACATGCGGGAGGGACGGTTCGGGATCGACGACCAGCCGAAGTTCTGGGTGAAGCGGGTGCTGGACCTCGACACCGGGGACCGGCGTGTCCTGAAGCTCGCCTTCGAGGAGGAGTTCCGGATGCGGATCGGCCTGCTCCGGATCCGCTGCTACCGGAGCGCGGAGAAGGAGGGACGGGTCCTGGACCTGACCCGGGGTGACCCCCGTTTCATGCAGGGAGTCACGCTCCACGACGAGCGGGGGAATGCGTCGCGGCTGCTCGACTTCATCCCCGGGGAGAACCTCTACCAGCACCTGACGCGCCTCGACCTCGACCACGAGACATGGTTCCACACCGCATTTCCCGGGATCCTCTCGCGCGTCCTTTCGGCGGTGGAAGCGATCGGCCTCCTGCACGTGCTCGGACTCCACCACGGCGACATCCGCAACGACCACATCCTGATGGACACGGGCCTCGGGCTCTTCCGCTGGATCGACTTCGACCTGTGTCAGGACATTCCGGACTACGACGTCTGGTGTCTGGGAAACGTCCTCGTGTACGTGGTCGGCAAGGGCGAGCACACGTTCAAGGACCTCGCCGAGGGGCGGATCGTCCCGCCCCCCGGTCCACCGCTGACCGATGCCGACGGATCGGCCTTCTTCGCCCACCGGATCATGAACCTCCGGCGCCTGTTCCCGTGGATCCCGAAGGACCTGAACGACATCCTCATGCACTTCTCCTTCGGCACCAGGCACTTCTACGAGAGTGTGGACGAGATCCTGGCCGACCTCCGGCCGGTCGCCGCGCGGATCGGAGCCGGCGCACCGGCGGGAGCGAACCCGTGAAGACGGCGATCGTGGGCGGCGGGCGCGGTTGCCGGTCCCTGCTCGAACTCCTGCTCGAGCGCGGACTCGTGGAGTTCCGGCTCGACGTGAGGATGGTGTGCGACCTGCGGAGTCACGCTCCGGGCATCCTGTACGCGGCGCGGCGGGGAATCGCCACGACGTCCAGCCTCGAGGACGTCTTCCGGATCCCGGGTCTCGAGCTGGTGGTCGAGCTCACCGGAGACGACCACATGGCGCGCGAGATCCAGACGCGGCTCCCGCCGGGTGTGCGGATGCTCGACCATGCTCTCGCCCGCATCTTCTGGGACCAGATCCTGCTCGAGGAGAAGCTCGACCAGGAGCGGGCCCATGTCCAGCAGATCCTCGACAGCATGCCGGACATCGTGCTGGTCCTCGACCGTGAGATGCGCATCCTCTCGGTGAACGCGGGCTTCACGAATTTCACGGGACTGTCGCGCAGTTCGGCGCGCGGGCAGTTCTGCCACCAGGTGCTCTGCCGCCGCGACGGGGCGCCGGCGGAGGCGGACGCGTTCTGCCCGTTCCGCGAAGTGCTGGCCTCGGGGACCCGGGTGAGCATGGTGCAGACCCGGGAGTGCATCCCCGGGTCCCACGACTTCTTCGAAATCACGATGACGCCGGTCCGGGATGCAAAGGGCGAGATCGTGCAGATGGTCGAGGCGCTGCACCCCATCACCGAGCGGGTGCGCCTGACGCGGGAGGTCGAGGAATCGGCGCAGCGGTTCCGCCAGTTCATCGACTCCGCCTATGACCTCATCTCCATCAAGGACCTCTCCGGGCGCTACCAGGTGATGAACGCGGCCACGGCGCGCTTCTTCGGCCGCCCGCGGGAGACGTACCTCGGGAAGACGGTGCATGAGGTCTACCCGGCGGAGATCGCGGAACTCGTGGCGGCCCACGATCGCGAGGTCATCCGGCGGGGTGAGCCGGTGCGATACGAGGAGATGTTCGTCATCGAGGGGAGGGAGCGGGAGCTCTCCACCGTGCGGTTCCCCCTTCGGGACTACAAGGGCGACATCGCGGGCGTCTGCACCATCTCCCGGGAGACCACCGCCGAGAAGGCCCTCCAGCGCGAACTCCTCCAGGCCGACAAGCTCGCCGCCGTGGGGAAGCTGGCGGCGGGGGTGGCGCACGAGATCAACAACCCGCTGACGGGGATCCTGGCTTTCGCGGAGGACCTGAAGGAGGAAGTGCGCGGCGAGGAGCAGCGGGAGGACTGCGACGTCATCATTCGCGAGACGCTGCGGTGCCGGGAGATCGTGCGGAACCTCCTCGATTTCGCGAAGCAGAAGAAGCCCCAGATCCAGGGCGCGGACCTGAATCGGGTCGTGAAGGACACCGTGACGCTCGTGAGTCGACTCGCGCTCTTCAAGGACGTGAAGTTGAGGCTCGAGCTGGCGGAGGCCCTCCCGCCCGTCCCGGGCGATCCGGGGCAGCTCCAGCAGGTCGTGCTGAACCTGCTCGTGAACGCGGCGGAGGGCATGGACGGGAAAGGCGAGATCGCCGTGGGTACGGGCCGGGGGCCCGGCGTCCGCGAGATCACGCTCTCGGTCGCCGACACCGGCCCGGGGATCCCCGAGGAGGCCCTCGGCCGAATCTTCGAGCCCTTCTTCTCGACGAAGAAGGCCACGCACGGACTGGGCCTCGCGGTTTCCTGGGGCATCGTCGAGAGGCACGGCGGCCGGGTGGAGGCCGCGAACCGGCCCGAGGGCGGCGCAGTGTTCAGGGTGTGTCTGCCGGCAGGGGGGACTGGATCATGACCGCGCGAATCCTCGTGGTGGACGATGAGCAGGTGGTGCTGGACGGAGTCCGCAAGCACCTGAAACGCGAAGGCTACGACATCGAGACGGTCCTGTCGGCGCGCGAAGCGCTCGCCGCCCTCGCCGAACGGGGCGCGGACGTCGTCATCACCGACCTCATGATGCCGGAGATGGACGGACTGGCGCTTCTCGAGCGTGTGCATGCGCTGCCGAGGCCGGTTCCGGTGATCATGATCACGGGCTACGCGACGATGAAGACGGCCCTCATGGCCATGCGGCAGGGGGCGTTCGATTACATCGCGAAGCCCTTCACCCGGGCCGAGCTCCAGGGGGTCGTGGCCCGGGCGGTGAGGCAGTCGGAACGGGCGGAGACCGGGAGCGCCGCACCTCCGAGGGCCTCCGGCGCCCGGCGGCTCGGAGGCCACTGCTGGGTGCTCGTCGACCCGGACGGCGCGGCGCGCGTCGGTCTGGAGGAGGCCTTCGCCGCCACCGTGGGGGAGGTGGAGCAGGTGGAACTGCCCGGGGTCGGGGACTACGTCGAACAGGGCAGCGTGTGCCTGCGACTCCTCACGAAGGACGGGCGCTCCCACACGGTCTGGTGCCCGGTTTCGGGGAGCGTTCTCCAGGTGAACGAGGCGTTGACCGCCGATCCCGGACTCGCCGTGAAGGCGCCGTTCGCCGCGGGCTGGCTCCTCCGGGTCGCCCCCCGGAACATCGAGGAGGACCTGCGAGGTCTCACCGAGGGCTGACGAGCCGGGGGCCGGGCGGGCGTCCGCGGCGCCGGCACCCGAATCCGGTCGAGCGGACGGCGACGGCGCCGTGGGCGGTCACTTCCGCTGGCGGTAGAGGGAGGGGTCCACGGCGGCGGCCATTGCTGCCGTGTCGAGACCGCCCCCGAGGAAGGCATCCACCCGCGCGGCGTGGGCCGGTCCGCGCGAGAACATCTGGTTGTAGCTCACGTAGAGCGCCTTCATGTGGCTCTGACCGTCGAGCCAGCGCGTGACCCGGTCGAGGTGACGGAGAAGGACGCCGCCCATCGACTCGTCCTCGGCCGCGGACGGCACCGGACGGCCGCGGCGGGCGAGCATCTTGGCCTGGGAGGCCAGCACCTCCTCCACCTTCCGGAGCATGAAGATCACGCGGTACTCCTCGGAGGCCGGGAGGTGCGAGAGCAGTTCGGAGATCACCTTGAGGACCTTTCCGCGGGCCGCAGGCAGCCACGAGGAATCGGTGGCGAGGGACTTCACCGGCTCGTATTCGAAGTAGCCCTCGGGGTTGTCCTCGTCGGCCGACCGCAGGCCGTCGGAGAGGAGCGGCAGCCCCCCCGCGACGAGCATCCGCATCATCATGGAAGTGCCCGACCGGGGAAGGCCGGAGACGACGGTCACGAACGCGCGTTCCACCATGGTGCTTGAGTCTATGTCCCGGCCGGTCTTTGCGCTAGCCTGTCCGGACTGGACATGGAAGACGGATCGACCGGCCCCGACCCCTTGAACCTGCCCTACGCGGAGGAAATGCACCGTCGTTTCCTCCGGGATCCCTCGGCGGTGTCCGAGGCCTGGGCGCGATACCTCGGCTCCCTTCCGCCGGCGGGCCCGGACTTCCGGCTCGAACCTTCCTTCACTCCCGCCTCGGTGTTCGGGGCGGGGGGACCGGCCGGCGGTGCACCCCTGCCGGCGGCGGAGGTCGCGGCCCTGTCCGCGGCCACCTCGTGGCGAAGCTCGATCCTCTCGGACGGCCGCGGCCGGAGCAGGCGGAACTGGACCCCTCCTTCTACGGTTTCTCGGAGGCCGACCTCGATCGCCGGTTCTCGACCCGGACCATCCGCGGGGCGAGCCGTCTCACGCTCCGGCAGATCCTCTCCCGGATGCAGAACACGTACTGCCGGTCGATCGGCGTGCAGTTCATGCACATCGATTCGCTGGAGGTGAA
This sequence comes from Planctomycetota bacterium, assembly GCA_025459285.1. GTDB lineage: Bacteria > Planctomycetota > JAJSAM01 > JAJSAM01 > JAJSAM01 > Prado167. The sequence continues at coordinate 6,581 of JALOQY010000187.1, forward strand.
GAACTGGCTCACGGACCGGATGGAGGGGACGGAGAACCGGGTCGTGCTGACGAAGGAGGAGCAGATCCGGATCCTCCGCCGGCTCACCGACGCCGTCCTGTTCGAGGAGTTCCTGCGGAAGAAGTTCCTCGGCGCGAAGAGCTTCTCGCTGGAGGGCTCCGAGAGCCTCATTCCGCTGCTCGATCTCGCGCTCACGAAGGCCACCGAGCAGGGCGTGCGGGAGGTCGTGATCGGGATGGCCCACCGGGGGCGCCTGAACGTGCTCCGGAACATCCTCCACAAGGGGCCGCGGGAGATCTTCCGGGAGTTCGACGATCCCGATCCCGAGCGGTTCATCGGCCAGGGGGACGTCAAGTACCACAAGGGCTTCGAGTCGGAATGGGTGACGGCGGAGGGAAAGACCGCCCACGTCTCCCTCTGTTTCAACCCGAGCCATCTCGAGTTCGTGAATCCGGTGGTGCTGGGGCGGCTCCGCGCCCGCCAGGACCTCCTCGGCGATCGGGAGCGGGAGCGCGGGCTCTGCGTCGTCATCCACGGCGATGCCGCCTTCGCCGGCGAGGGGATCGTGCAGGAGACACTGAACCTCTCCCAACTGCCGGGGTACGAGGTCGGCGGCACCCTGCACGTCGTCCTCAACAACCAGATCGGCTTCACGACGTCGCCCGAGGAGGCCCGGTCCACAACCTACGCCACCGATGTGGCGAAGATGCTCCAGAGCCCGATCTTCCACGTGAACGGGGAGGACCCGGAGGCCGTGGCCCAGGTGGTCCGCCTCGCCCTCGATTTCCGGCGGACCTTCCGGCGCGATGTCGTGATCGACATGTACGGCTACCGGCGGCACGGCCACAACGAGGGCGACGAGCCGGCCTTCACCCAGCCGCTCCTCTACCGGCGGATCCGGGAGCGCCGGACGACCCGCCAGGGCTACCTCGAGCACCTCATGAAGCTGGGGGAGGTGACACAGGCCGAAGCCGACGCGATCGAGGTCCGGATCCGGGATCTGTTCGAACGGGAGCTGGCCGCGGCCCGCAGCATCACCTACGAGGCCCCGGAGGACCGGCCGCAGGCGCTCTCGCGGGGGTTCTTCGGCGGGCCGGAGAAGTTCGCGGAGGAGGTGGACACCGCCGTGGAGGCCGCCCGCCTGAAGGCGCTGCTCGCGCGGATGGCGGAGGTCCCGGAGGGGTTCACGCCGCACCGGACCCTCCTCCGGCTCCTGGCCGGTCGCCGCGAGATGGCCGAGGGCGGCCGCCCGCTGGACTGGGCGGCGGCGGAGGCCCTGGCCTTCGTCACCCTCGCGGCCGAAGGCCATCGGGTGCGTCTCTCCGGACAGGACTGCCAGCGGGGGACGTTCAGTCACCGGCACTCGGTCCTGCATGACGCGGAGACCGGCGCGAGGCACTACACCCTCGCCGGTCTCGTTGAAGGCCAGGCGGCCGTGGAGATCGTGAACAGCCCGCTCTCCGAGGCCGGAGTCCTCGGCTTCGAGTACGGTTACAGCCTGGAAGCGCCCGAGAGCCTCGTGCTGTGGGAGGCGCAGTTCGGCGACTTCGTGAACGCCGCCCAGGTCATCGTGGACCAGTTCGTGGCGGGCGGCGAGGACAAGTGGAAGTGGTTCTCGGGCCTCGTGATGCTCCTGCCGCACGGCTTCGAGGGCATGGGGCCGGAGCACTCCAGCGCGCGGCTCGAGCGGATGCTGTCGCTCGCCGCGGAGGAGAATCTCCAGATCGTGAACCTCACGACCCCCGCGCAGCTCTTCCACTGCCTGCGACGCCAGGCCCTTCGCCCCTGGCGCAAGCCGCTCGTGGTGATGAGCCCGAAGAGCCTGCTGCGGCACCCCCGGGTGGTCTCCCCGCTCGCTGACCTCGCGGGCGGCTCCTTCGCCCGGATCCTCCCCGACGCCGGCGGACCGCGGCGGGCGGGCCGGATCCTCCTCTGCTCCGGGAAGATCGCCTACGACCTCGAGGAGCGGCGCGCGAAGCTCGCCCGCGACGACGTGGCGATCCTCCGGGTGGAGCAGCTCTATCCCCTGCCCGAGACGGTTCTCGAGGCGGCGCTCGCCCCGTACGACGCGGGGATCCCGGCGGTCTGGGTACAGGAGGAGCCGGTGAACAACGGCCCCTGGCCGCACTTCGGGCTCCGCTTCGGGGGGAGCCTCATCGGGCGGCATCGGAGGAATCGATGTCGATCGAACTCAGGGTTCCGGAAGTCGGCGAGTCCATCCGCGAGGTCCAGCTCGGCCGCTGGCTGAAGAAGACCGGGGACCGGGTGCGCCGGGAGGAAGGGGTCCTGGAGATCGAGACGGACAAGATCTCCTTCGAGCTCCCGGCGCCCGCGGACGGCGTCCTCGCGAAGCTCCTGAAGCAGGCCGGAGAGAAGGCCCTGGTCGGGGAGGTGGTGGGATACCTCGAGGCGGGGAGCTCCGTGGAGGCCTCCCCCGCGCCGGCGGCGAAGCCGGAGGCCGGTGAGCCCGGCGACGAGCCGCGCGTGATGCCCTCGGCCCGCCGCGTCCTCGCCGAGGCCGGACTGCCGGCGACCGGGGCGAAGGGCACGGGCCCCGGTGGGCGCGTACTGAAGGAAGACGCCGAGCGGGCCGTGCGGGACCGGGTTGCGCCGCCCGCGGCCGGCGTCGCCCCGCCCGTCTCCACTCCCGCGCCGCGGCCGGCGGGAGAGCGCGAGGAGCGGATGGCGATGAGCCCGATCCGGAAACGGATCGCCGAGCGGCTCCTCGAGGCCCAGAGCCGGGCCGCCCTGCTGACGACCTTCAACGAGATCGACATGTCCGCGGTCATCGCGGCCCGGAAGGACCTCGGCGACCGCTTCCGCGAGAAGCACGGGGTCAAGCTCGGCTTCATGTCCTTCTTCGTCAAGGCGGCGGTGGACGCGCTGAAGACCGTGCCGCAGGTGAACGCACGCGTCGAGGGGGAGGAGATCGTCTTCGCGAACCACTACGACGTGGGCATCGCGGTGGGCGGCGGCCGGGGGCTCGTGGTGCCGGTGATCCGCGACGCGGACCGGCTGAGCTTCGCGGAGGTGGAGAAGACCATCGCCGACTTCGCGGCGCGCGCCGAGGCGAACCGGCTTGAACTCGCGGAGCTCACCGGCGGCACGTTCACGATCAGCAACGGCGGCATCTACGGGTCCATGCTCTCGACGCCGATCGTGAACCCGCCGCAGAGCGGCATCCTCGGGCTCCACGCGATCCAGGATCGCCCGGTGGGGCGCGACGGCCAGATCGTGCTGCGGCCCATGATGTACGTGGCGCTGACCTACGACCACCGGATCGTCGATGGCCGCGAATCCGTGGCTTTCCTCCGGCGCGTGAAGGACTGCATCGAGGACCCCGCCCGGATGCTCCTGGAGATCTGACCATGGACTCCTTCGACCTCGTGGTGATCGGCGCCGGACCGGGCGGCTACGTGGCCGCCCTGAGGGCCGCTCAACTCGGCATGAGCGTGGCCTGCGTGGAGAAGGAAAAGATGCTCGGGGGCACCTGCCTCCGCGTGGGCTGCATCCCGAGCAAGGCGCTCCTCGAATCGAGCGAGCACTTCGAGACCGCGCGCGACGGACTGAAGGAGCACGGCGTGAAGGTGGCCGGGGTCACGCTCGACCTCCCGGCGATGATGAAGCGCAAGGACCGCGTGGTCCGGACCCTGACCACCGGGATCGACGGGCTCTTCCGGAAGAACAAGGTCGCCCGTGTCGAAGGGACGGCCCGGATCGCCGGGCCGGGCTCCGTGGTGGTGACCACGGCGAAGGGCGAGGAGACCATCGCCGGGAAGCACGTGCTCATCGCCACGGGCAGCCGGCCGGCGGGACTGCCCGGGGTCGCGATCGATGGCGACCGGATCGGCACGAGCACGGAGGCCCTCTCGTTTTCCGACGTCCCGGCCCGGCTCGTCGTGATCGGCGCCGGCTACATCGGCCTCGAGCTGGGCTCCGTGTGGCGGCGCCTCGGATCGAAGGTCACGGTACTCGAGTACCTCGACCGGATCCTCCCGGGGATGGACGCCGAGCTGGCCGCTGAGGCGATGAAGGTCCTCGGGAAGCAGGGGCTCTCCTTCACTCTCTCGGCGCGCGTCACGGGGGCGCGCCTCGATGGCGCCGAGGTCGTGGTGGAGATCGAGGGGAAGGACCCGGTCCGCGCCGACCGTGTGCTGGTGGCAGTGGGGCGTTCTCCGAGTACGGAGGGGCTCGGCCTCGACGCGGTGTCGATCGCCACCGACGGTCGCGGCCGGATCGAGGTCGACGAGCACTTCCAGACGAGCGCGCCCGGCTTCTTCGCGATCGGCGACGTCATCCGGGGGCCCATGCTCGCCCACAAGGCCGAGGAGGAGGCCATCGCCTGCGTCGAGTGGCTCGCGACGGGTTACGGCCATGTCAACTACGACGCGATCCCCGGTGTCTGCTACACCGACCCCGAGGCGGCCGCCGTGGGGAAGACGGAGGAGGAACTGGTCGCCGCGGGAACGCCCTTCCGGAAGGGGCGGTTCCCGTTCCTCGCGAACGGGCGGGCCCGGACGCTCGGCCGGACCGAGGGGTTCGTGAAGGTGCTGGCCCACGAGAAGACGGACCGGATCCTCGGCATCCATATCCTGGGGCCGCGCGCCGGGGAGATGATCGCCGAGGCCGTGGCGGCCCTGGAGTTCGGCGCCACCGCCGAAGACCTGGCCCGGACATGTCACGCCCATCCCACGCTGCCCGAAGCGCTGAAGGAAGCCGCCCTCGCGGTGGCGGGCCGGGCGCTGCACGTTTAGCAGCCTGTCGGGGCCGGCGACCGGGTGGGCAATAGGGGCCATCGCCCCGGCCGACTGCTAGAATTGGGGGTTGCCCGCCGCATCGAAAGGAACGCACATGTCGAAGGGTTTCACCCTCTGGTTCACGGGGCTCTCGGGCTCCGGGAAGTCGACGCTGGCCGAGAGGATGCTCGCCGAGTTCCGGGAGCGCAGGCTGAAGGTGGAGATCCTCGACGGGGACGTGATCCGCACGAACCTGTCGAAGGGCCTCGGCTTCTCCAAGGAGGACCGGGACACCAACATCCGCCGCGTCGGCTTCGTGGCGGACCTGCTGACGCGGAACGAGGTGATCTGCATCTGCGCCTGCATCTCACCCTACCGCTCGATCCGCGACGAGAACCGGGCGCTCATCGGCCGGTTCGTCGAGGTGTGGACGAAGTGCCCGATCGAGGTGTGCGAACAGCGCGACGTGAAGGGGCTCTACGCGAAAGCCCGCGCGGGCGCCCTCAAGGGCTTCACCGGGATCGACGACCCCTATGAGGAACCGGCGGCCGCGGAGGTGGTCTGCGAGACGGACCGTGAGAGCGTCGACGAGAGCGTGGCGAAGATCTTCGCGGCGATCCGGAGGCTCGGCTACCTGTGATGGCGGGGCGTCCGCCGGCCGCGGCCTCCCGCGATGCGGCGCCATGATCGACCTCCATGTGCACAGCACCGCTTCGGATGGCATGCTGTCGCCGTCCGAAGTCGTCCGGGCGGCGAGGCAGGCGGGGCTCTCGGCGGTCGCGCTCACCGACCACGACACCACCGCCGGCCTCGCGGAGGCCCTCGCCGAGGCGGCCCGCGGCGGGATCGAGGTCGTGCCCGGGGTGGAGATCTCCCTCGACTTCGGGCCGGGATCGCTGCATCTGATCGGTCTCTTCGTCGACCCCCTGGACGCCAGACTCGACGGACTCCTCCGGCGCCTGCGGACGGGGCGGAGGGAGCGGAACCTCCGGATCGCCGTCCGCCTCGGCGAACTGGGCGTCCCGGTGGCGATCGACGAGGTGGCGGCGCTCGCGCGGGGGGAGGTGGTCTCCCGGCCGCACTTCGCGCGGGCCCTGCTCCGCCGCGGCCACGTGGGCAGCCTCAAGGAGGCGTTCGACCGTTTCCTCAGGAAGAACGGCCCCGCCTACGTGGAGCGCTGGCGCCCGTCCGCCGCGGAGGCGATCGAGGCGGTCCGCGGGGCGGGGGGGGCGGCGGTGCTGTGCCATCCGCACACCCTCGGGCTGGGGGAGGGGGAACCCCTCGCGGAGTTCGTCGCGGGCCTCGTGACGCTCGGGCTCGACGCGCTGGAGGCCCACTACCCGGACTACGATCGCCGGCAGCGGGAAGACTATGCCGGTCTGGCAAAACGGTGCGGACTGCTGATCTCGGGGGGCTCCGACTTCCACGGCCCGCCGGTCTCCGAGAGCCGGCTCGGCACGGGCCGCGGCGGGCTGGCGATCCCCGACGGGGTCCTCGCGGACCTGAGGGACCTCACCAGCGGGCGAACTCCTCGTCCGAGATCCCCTCGTTGACCCGGAGGTCGTTCACGGTGAGGAGGTCCTCGCCCTCCATCGGGTTGATGCGGGTGATCGCCGAGGGCAGGAGGATGCCCTTGACCTCCTTGTACTCGTACTTCGCGAGAATCCGGAAGCCCGTGAAGTCCGAGTTCACGAGGGCGATCGCCCAGTACTTCCCGTACTGCTTCCACTCGTAGCTGGCGCTGTACTCGATCCGGTAGATGCCCTCGTCCGGATCGTCCTGCCAGACGCTCCGGACGATCTCCATCGGGAGGCCGTCGGAGTTCCAGAGGAAACCGATCCGATCGAGTCCGGGTTTGCGCTCCGGCTCCTTGCCGATCGGCGGCTTCGGGTGTTCGAGCACGGTGCATCCGCCGCGCGCGGAGTCGAGCCAGTTCACGTCCATTTGCTCGGTCCCCGGCTCCAGGAACGACCGGGCGAAGAGCGGGTAGACGGCGATGTCATGGTACTCGCGCAGGCCGGCGGCGAACCGGCGCCGTTTCGACTTGTCCTCGATGTTCCGGATCGTCCACTTCTCGCGGGAGGGGACCTCGCCGGAGGCCGCCCGGAAGAGGAAGAGGCAGGTCAGCTTGCCCTCCCGGGTCATCACGTCGAAGGTGAAGCTGATATCGCGAAGGCCGTGCTCCACCGGCCGGTAGACGAGCTTGTCGGCGCGCTCGAGGGTCTCGAGCGCCCGCTTGTCGACCTTGCGTTCCCGCGGTGGCGCGGCGAGCAGCGCCGGGGCGAGGAGGATGATGAGGGCCAGCGGGAGGGGTTTCATCGAGCCTTGACCAGCCGGAAGTCCCGGACGATCTCGCCGCTGCCCGGCTCGACCTCGAAGTCGGCGTCCCCGGCGTCGTGACCGTCGGCCTCCACCTGCACCCAGACGGATCCCACCGGCAGACAGGGCAGCCGGTAGTTCCCGTCCGCGTCGGCATAGACGGTCGCGTAGAGGTCGTCGGAGGCCATGTCCTCCACCGAAACCTCCACGTAGACCTTCGCTCCGGCGAGGGCCTGACCCGCGTCGCCGGTGACCCGCCCGCGGAGGGAGGCCCCCGGGCGCAGCACGATCGTGATGGGCTTGCCGTCCGAGGGGTCCTGCGGCTGGACGATCCCGATCCCGAAGCCGGTCTTCATGACGAACACCACGGCGTCCCGGCCCATCCAGTCGAAGGGGAAGGCGAACTCGCCGGCCTCGTCGGTCACGCCGGCCCGCCGGGAAGCGCCCTGCTCGAATTCCTCGTCGGAGTTGCCCGTGAAGACCTCGGCCTCGGGTACGGGGACGCCCCGTTCGTCCACCACCTTCAGCGTCGTGAGCACGGCCTCCTCGAGACTGAGCTCCCACTCCCGCTCCCGGTCAAGGACGATCTTCTCCTCGCCGGAGGGCAGGTGGCCGTCCCGGCTCGCGTTCACGAGCCAGTCGCCGGTGGGCAGTCCCTCGAAGGTGACCTTGCCGTCCTCGCCCGTCGTCCCGACCGCGTAGACCTTGTCGGCGAGACGCACGAGGCCCACGGTGGCGCCGGCGAGGGGCGGCCCCGCGGCGGTGGGGTCGTCGCCGGCGACCGTGACCGACACCGTGAGGCGCAACCCCTTCGTGAGCTGGATCTCCAGTTCCTTCTCCCGGCCCGGGAGCAGGGCGATGTCGCGCCGGCTGTCGCCGGCGAACTCGGGATGGGTGGTCACGACGGAGGCCGGGCCGCCCGGGAGTCCGGCGATGTGGAATGTCCCGTCTTCACCGCTCGCCGCGTTGAAGGCGAGGCCGGCGACCGCGAGGCGGATCGCGGCCCCGGGCAGCAGTCGGCCATCGTCGGCGGACCGGATCAGACCCCGGAGCGTGGCCGTCTCACCGAGGACGAGGCGGACCTTCGATCCGCGACGGGCGGCGACTTCGGGGCTGGTGAGAGCCTCCCGACGGGCCACGAGGCGCAGCATGCCCGGGGGGGGATCCGGCAGGCGGAACGCGCCCGTCTCGTCGGTCATGGTCCGGGCGACCGGGGCCTCCTCGATCACCGGTCCCGGCCCGGAGGAGACGGGCCGGAGTGTCGGGACCTCGTCCGTCCGGTACTGGAAGAGATCGGCCACCTGCCGGCGGCGAGTCTCCTCGTCGGCGGCCACGGTGACCGCCGGAAGCCGCCGCTCCCCGGTGTAGAGCAGGACTTCGGCGCCGGCTGCCGGGTTCCCCTCGGGGCCGGCGACGGTTCCCGTGATCGCCGGATCCCCGGGAACCGGCGGCGGGGGATCGCCGGGACGGGGACCGTCCGCTGGTCGGAGGGGAGAAGTTCCGGCGGATTCCGTGTCCGCCGGCTTCTGTGGGCGACCCTTGCCGGGGTCCACGGGTGCGGTCGGCGAAAGGACCAGGGCCGCGACCACGGCCGCGGCGACGAGTGCCCCGAGGGCGAGGACGACGAGTACCGATCGGTTCATCCGGCAAATCCTATCGTGGAGCAAGGGAAATGCGCAACGGAGCGGGGCCGGCGTCGGCGAACGATATCTGACGCACGAGCACCTCGTAGCCTTCCGCGGAAATCTCCAGCCGGCACTCCTCGCCCCGGTTCACGGGTACACGGTGGAGCCCCCCCCCGGTGACCTCCTCCCGGCGGAGGTAGCCTTCCCCGGTGGCGGGGGAGAGGAAGAGGTCGTAGCGGGGGATCGGTGCGCCGGTGGCGGCGTCCATCACCGTCAGTTCGATCCAGGAGTCGGCGGCGAGGAGGAATGAGAGGGGGGCGGTCCCGGGCCGGACGTCCCGCGCGCCGGCATTCACGGTCAGGTAGCCGGGGGCCTCGGTCTCCACGGTGTAGGCGCCGTCCGGGAGTCCGGGGATCCGGAAGCCGCCCGCGGCATCCGTGGCGACCCGCCCGCCCGCCTCCGCCACGGAACGGCGGCCGAAAAAGGCGAAATCCCGGTACTCCGGGCGGCGGAAAGCGCGCACCACGGCGCCGGCCACGGGTTCGCCCTGGGGGGTCCGGACGAAGCCGGTGATCGCCCCGCCGGGCCGCAGGGCGATGTCCCCGGCGGCCGTGGTCTTCCCCGCCTCGACCGTGAGCGGACCGCCGACCACCGGCGCGAACTCCTCCGCCCGGATGCCGATGTCGACCGTGCCGGGCGGGACGGCGCGGATCGCGAACGCGCCGTCCTCGCCGGTGACCGTGGAGGGGATGCCATCGATCCGGGCGAAGCCGGCCTCGTCGGGGCCGGCCACGAAGACGGTGGCCCCGGGGACGGGCGCTCCGGCCGGATCCACGACGCGGCCGGTCACGGTCCCGCCGAGGAAGAGGCGGATCTCCACCGAGAGGCCGACGGCGCGGCGGAAGGTCCGCACGGACTGCCGGAAGGGGATGTAGCCGTCGAGGCCCGCGAAGAGCACGACGGTGACCTCCGGCCGGGGGTCGAAGGCGGAGACGAGATCGAGGGCGAAGGACCCGTCCGGCGCGGTGGTGGCCAAGAGGCCCTCGGTGCGGGCGCGGTGACCGGCGCCGAGAGGGATCAGGGCGCGGACCGCCACCCCGGACAGGGGGCGGCCCGCGTCGTCGACCACGAAGCCGCGAAGCATCGGGGTCTCCGGCGCCGTGGCGTTGCCGGTGACCGGCACGGGCCCGGAGGGAGGGCCGGCCGGCGGCGGTCCGTCGCAGCCCGCGGAAAGGAGGAGGACGAGAAGGGTCGCACTCCGCATGTGGGCCATTGTAGCTGGCGGCCTGTCGGGGTAAAGGGTCGCCGCGCAGAGACCGTCCCCGGCGCCGATAGGCTGCTAGCGATCGAGGATCGTGGCGAAGTCGGCCCGGCCGCGGAGCGGGTCGAGGCGCGGGTCGGCGGCGAGGCGGGCGGCGTCGGTGGCGCCCTCGGCTCGGGCGGCGCGCAGGCGGTCCATCGCCTCGTCGAGGCGTCCGTGAGCGGCCAGGACCAGCGCCTCGTGGTACCGGGCCTCGCCCCCGGAGAGCGCGCGAAGGACCGCGAGCGCGCGGTCCGGATCCACCGCTCCGATCCGCTCCGCGGTCCGCACCATGGCAAGCGAGAAGACCGGGAGGGCGGAGTCCACCTGCGCCGCGAGAGAGGCGGCCGTCCCGAGTGGGGCGGACTTCAGACGACCGAGGAGCTCGGTGAGCGCGGCCTCGGGTTCCTCGGCGGAGCGGGCGATGAGTCGCAGGACGAAGACCACGTCGTCGCCGGGACGCGCCGCGGCGAGGCCGTCGAGGATGGGCCGCGCCTCGGCGGGCTTCCCGAGCTTCAGCAGGGCCCGCGCCTTCTCGATGCGGCCGAGTTCGTCGTGCGGGGAGAGGACGAAGAGCCGCGCGAGTCGCGCGAGAGCCGCGTCCGGGTGACCGGAGACGGTCTCGAAGAATGCGAGGATCCGCAGCGGGTCGGGGGACTCCTCGGCTCGCAGGGAAGCCTCGAGCAGCCGGATGGTCTCCGCGTCGGGGGTGCCCCCCGAGGCGGCGAGGCGGTCCCGGGCCGCGCGCAGACGGGCATCGGCGGTCAGGTGGGCCGGCGCGAGGAGGAGGGCCATGGCCGCCGGAAAGAGGAGCAGGAGCACCGGCCACAGGCGGCGGTAGCGGCCCGACACGTCCTCCACCAGCCGCCTCGGCCGCCGCACCACGAGGAGCGCGGAGAGGACGAAGAAGAGGAGGGCCGGGGCGGGGTGGCGC
>JALOQY010000513.1 GCA_025459285.1 Planctomycetota bacterium
TCTGGCACGAGCCGCGGGGCACGGTCTCCAAGGCCGACCGCGAGGCCCTGCTCGCCGGGACGATGGAATCCGGAGACCGGTTCCGGGTATTGAACCACGTGTCGACGGAAGTCCTCTGGGTGGAAATCGAAGGGCTCGACAAAGATCTGCGTGGCTGGATCCGCTCCCCCCCGGACGACCCCGTCCACGCCTCGCGAGCCAACTGACAGCCCGTCGGCGGAAGCCCCCATGCGCCCGGGAGCCTCTCGGCGACGGGCTGCTAGCCGCTTGTCCCCTCGGACTCCCGGAAGCGGAGGGCGAAGGCCCGGAACAGATCTCCCTCGTGGAAGTACCGTTCCACGCGGAGCACCTCGGAGCGGATGGTGCGAGGCTCGCGGTCCACGGCGGAGAACCGTAGCGTGGCCCGGTCCCCTGCCTGCGCGGCCCCCTCCAGCACTCCGGTCACGAAGAAGACGCCACCCTCCCCGATGTTCTCGATCGTGCCCTGCAGTTCGCCCCACTCGAACGCCAGCACCGCAGGCAGTCTCGCGGTGTGACGGACGTGACGGCGCTGGTTCTCTCCGGCCGGTCCGGTGTTGCCCGGGTTCGCATGAGGCTGCGCCATGTTCTGCCCCTCCGAGGTCATGATATCCGGCTCCGGAACGCAATTCACGGGCTTTCGCTCTCGCGGAGTTCGCGGCAACCCCGCGATTTTCCCGGGGGCGATGGAACTCAAGGGAGCGGACCCGCGTCTTAACCCTGATGATCCGGAGGTCGGACATGGAATGCCGCGAGTTCCGAGCGCGTGTCGAGGAGGCCCTTTCGAGGGCCGACGGGACGGATCTCCGCCGGCACGCGGCAGAGTGCTCCGGCTGTGGCCGGCTGTACGAAGGGGCGAAGCTCGTCGGGCGGACCCTTTCGGCAATGCCCGCGGAAACCCCCGGGCTGGCGCTCGACCGGGAGTTGATCGGTGATCTCTGGCGTGTCCGGAGACCGGGCTTCTCGGGCGTACTGCGTGTAGCGGCGGCCGTCCTGCTGCTCGCGTCCGGAGGTATCGCCGCGCTCCTGGGCCTCTCCCCCGGCCGGGCCCGGGAATCCCTGGCCCTCCGGGTGGTCGTGGAGACCGCGGTGGAAGGGGATCTCCAGGATCTGGCCCTCGAGGAGATGTATGGCCCCCGCGGGTCCGGAAACCACACTGTCGATGGAGAGAATGGTGCCACGCTGCGGTGATTATCGTCCCGGCCTCCTCGCCGCCGTCCTGGCGCTGCTGATCGGCCCGGCCTGCGGAGTGGAGAACTCCTCGGCCAGTCCGGCGGTGGGTCGCCTCCGGCGGATGCTCGATGCCGAGGCGACCCTCGGCTATCAGGGCCTCCGGGAGATCGAGTTCCGTTCGCCGGTCCCGGGACGGCGGTTCAGTCTGGTGACGAAGCAGGCCGGCCAGTCGGCCGTCGCCGAGTCGGTGGGAGAGCCCGCCGGACGGAGTCGCACCTGGTCCGAGGGATTTGGGCGCCTCTCCTGGATGGCGGATCTCGACCTGCTCCTCCGGAATTACCGCGTGGAATGTGCCGGGCGCGAACATGTCGCCGGTCGGGAGGGGATCGTCCTGGAAGTCCGGGCGCTTCACCCGAACCGCCCCGGCGCGAGGCTGGTGGTCGACGAGATCAGCGGACTCCTGCTCTCCGCCGAGTTCCGTGACTACCGCGGGGAGAGGACATTCGCGACTCGCTTCCGGACGCTGCTGACGGGCCCCGATCTACCCCGGGCGGAGCCGCCGCCGGCTCGGAGAATGGCCACGCGCCGGACGCCCGCGCCCCCTTCTTCCTGCCTGGAGGCGTCGTTCGCCCCGCTGAAGCCGCGATATCTGCCCGAGGGGTTCGTCCCGCTTCGCGAGCGGAGTTCGTCGCGGTTCGCGGAGACCCTCTACTCCGACGGACTCGGCTGGATCTGCCTGACCCAGGCCCCAGCGGAATCCGACGGTGACGAGAGGATCGTCCACCAGCGCGTGGACGGGAGTCGTGTGCGCATGAGGCTCTGTTTCGGAGGGGTGTCGCTCCTGCTGGTGGGCCGACTTGACCCCGCCGAGTTGTTCAGGGTACTCGACTCGCTCGGTCCGGGAGGCGGGGGGCGCGAATCGGCCGCCTCGGATCCCGGCACGATGGATCATACCGATGGACAGGCACGGCTTGTGCTTATGGCCGTGTCGGAGGACTGCGAGGACCATCGGAGAGGCGGAAGTTCGGATTGAGATGCTCTTTTCCGGAGTAGGCTCCGGCGTGCCGGCAAGTCGCTTACGGCGGTCGGCAACGAAGTGTCCGGAGCCTGGAGGCCGGTCGGATGGCGTGGCCGGCTTCGACCAAGGGAGGTCCGACATGCTGCGAAGGCTGATGGTGCTGGGTGGTGTCCTGGTCGTGCTGCTCGTCCTTTCCCTGGGGCCGGCCCAGGCCGGTCGGCTCGGCGGGGCCTACCGCGGTCCGTACCAGGACAACATCGTGACGAAGGACAACCAGAGTCAGGACGTCACCGCCGGTGGGAAGGCGGAAGCTCCGACGAAGTCTGAAACGGGCAAGGGCGGAGGCGGCGACTCGTCCGTGGATGACGGGAGCGAAGGAGGGG
>JALOQY010000188.1 GCA_025459285.1 Planctomycetota bacterium
CACCCGCTCCCGAGTCCCCCCCCCGAAAGCGGGTGTCTATCATTGAAAGTTTGCGTTCAGTCGGTACTGACGAACGCGCAGTACGAGCGGTTCGATCCGAAGCACGAGCGGGACTGGCCGGGAGACGGCGACCCGGTGGCGGGCGTGGGCTTCGCCGAGGCGCAGGCATACTGCGCGTGGCTCTCGAGGCGGAGCGGTGTTCGGGCGAGGCTGCCTTCGGAGGCGGAGTGGGAAAACGCCTGCCGGGCAGGTTCGGTGTCCGAGTACTGCTTCGGTGACGACGAGTCGATGCTCGGGGCTTACGCGTGGTTCGACTCGAACTCGGGGGGCCGTGCGCACGCGGTGGGGACGAAGCGTCCGAACGCGTGGGGGCTTCACGACCTGCACGGGAACGTGTGGGAGTGGTGCGAAGACCGCTGGCACGATGACTACGAGGGGGCGCCGGAGGACGCGAGGCCGTGGACGGAGGGCGCCTCGCCGTTCCGGGTCAGCCGCGGCGGGAGCTGGCTCTGGCAGGCCGTCTTCTGCCGTTCCGCCAACCGCGACTGGAACCGCCCCGTCTACCTCTGGGGCAACCTCGGCTTTCGCCCTTGCCTGGGGCCATTGGACCGTTGAGCCACCGGGCCACTGGCCCGGCCGTTGGTCCACTGGAGAGACCCTGCGGATCGCGGAGGGGGGGGAAGCCTCGTCGGTGCCGGCCCCGAACACCCGGGCGCCTTGCGCGCCGCTCTTCGTCTCCAGCATGCGGATCGTCGTCACGGAGGCGCGCGGGGATGGTCCGCGGGGCCTCCCGGCGCGCGATCGATCACTTCAGGGCGATGCGGTCCTTCACGCGGGCGATCGTCTTGAAGAAGTGGGAGGCCTCGACGGGGAGGGGAAGGACCGCGAAGACGTCGTAGGCCGACTTCTCCTTGGAGACCTGCTTCGCCGCCCGCTCCGGGATCAGCAGGATCACCTCGGCCTTCACGCCCGCTTCGCGCAGCTCGCGCACGATGTCGAGCCCGCCGGACCGCTCCGAGAGGGCCCCATCGACCACGACGAGATCGTGCGCGCCGGGTCCCCCGCTGGTCAGGCCGGAGACGTCGGGCCGCCACTCCACGGCGAAAATCGGGAATTGCCGCAGCCCGACGGAGACCACGTCTCTCGTTCCCGTGTCGCCCGTGAGCAACAGGACCCTGAGCTTTGGCTTCGGCTCCCCCGATGGCATGTCGCATTATTAACACGACCGCCCGTGGACGGCAACCTCCGAACCATCGTGGGAGTGGACGAGGCGGGCTACGGCCCGCGGCTCGGCCCCCTCGTTGTCGGTCTCTCGGCGTTCCGCGTGCCCCGGGACGCGGGGGATCCGCGGGCTCTCCTCGCGGTAGCCGGGCCCGGCGGGCCGGTGCCGGTGGGGGATTCGAAGGTGGTCTACCATGGACCGCGAGACCTTTGGCGGCTGGAGCGCACTGTCCTCGCATTCCGGAAATGCGCCCGCGATGCGGGCCTCCCGGACCCGCCGCGCGACACGGCGCCCTGGGGGCCGACCTTCCCGGTCGTCCTTCCCGTGAGCTGCCCCGTGGAGGTCGTGGCGGAGGCGGCGGAGGCGCTCGGCGCCGCCCTCCGGAAGGCCGGCGTGGAGATGCTCGCGCTCCGGACCCGGACGCTTTCCGTCCCGGAATTCAACGCTGGCGTGGCCCGCCACGGATCCAAGGCGGAAGTGCTGTTCGAAGCGGCGGCGGGACTCCTTGCGCCATTTCTCGGGGGAGCGGACGAGACTCTCATCCACGTGGACCGCCATGGCGGGCGGGCGCGCTATTCCCGACTCCTCTCGGAGCACTTCCCCGACCGGTGCCACCTCACGGTCCGGGAGGTACCCGGAGTCTCGGTCTACCTGTTCCCACGCGACGGGGCGGGTCTCACGATGTCGTTCGAGGTCGAGGCGGATGGCCGGTACCTGGAGACGGCCCTGGCCTCGATGGCCGCGAAATGGGTGAGGGAGTTGCACATGCGGTCGCTCAATGCCTGGTTCTCGGGGCTCGATCCGGGTCTGCGACCCACCGCCGGCTACCCGGTGGACGCCGGTCGCTGGCTCGGCGAGACGCGGGGCCTCCGCGCGGACCACGGAGTGCGGGACGAGGATCTCCTCCGGGACCGTTGATCCTGTTTCGCCTGTGCCGCCCGGGCGGGTATCGTGATGGCGGGAGAAGAGGGCTTCGGTGGGAGAGGAGGCGTTCCGTGGCCTCGTTCGAATCCGAGAAGCGGGAGTTCGTGCGGGTGAAGGTGGCCGTGCCGGTGCGCTACAAGTTCCTCGCCCACGAGGTCGAGCACGCGGATCTGGAGAAGATCTGGGACGGCACCACCTCCAACCTGTCCGGCGGCGGACTGCTCCTCCGCGGGAAGATCCCCGATCTGGCCTGGCTGGCCCCGCTCCTCTCCGGGCAGATGAAGGTCGGTGTCAACCTGATGCTGCCCACCTTCGAACTGCCCGTGAAGGCCCTCACGCGAGTGGCCTGGATCGAGAATCTCGAGGAAAGCACGCAGAAGGGCCTCATGGGTCTCCGCTTCACGGAGATCACCAAGTCCGGTCAGGACGAGATCCTCAAGTACATCATCAAGACCCAGATGCCGTGATTTCCGTGACCGTTCCGGTTCTCGTGCGACCTGTTCATGGAAGGTTCGGGCGGTACCGCCGCCCGGGACCCGGTCCCCGGACGGTCCGCGCGGTCGCGGACGGGCGGTGACGGGCGGTCCGACCCTCGTGGCTGAGTCCCGGTCGGACAGGGCGGCGGGACGCGGGACGACAGGTCTGCCGAAGCGGCCCCCGGGCCCGGCAGCGGGAAGGAGACAGAGATGGCGGACGTGAACAGGGTGTTCCTCATGGGGAGGTTGACGCGGGATCCCCAGCTCCGCAGCATTCCCTCGGGAATGCAGGTGGCGGAATTCGGTCTCGCGATGGGCCGGCAGTGGCGGAATCAGAGTGGAGAGATGCAGAAGGAGACCACCTTCGTGGACATCGTGGTCTGGGGCCGGCAGGGGGAGAACGTCCACAAGTACCTGACGAAGGGCCGGATGGTCCTCGTGGAGGGGCGCCTCAAGTACGAATCCTGGGAGGGACGCGACGGCCAGAAGCGGAGCAAGCTCAGCGTGGTGGCGGAGAACGTCACCTTCCTCGGCGGCGCTCCCGGCGAGGATCGCGGACCACGGACCGGAGACGAGCGACCACCGCGCGAGGAGGGCGCGCCGTCCCGCCGGCCGCCCTCGCACAGCGACGTGCCGGACCAGGAACCCGCCGTACAGGAGGGGCCGCCGGACGACAGTCTGAACCTCGACGACGTGCCCTTCTGATCGGGAGCCCCGGGCGGTCGCGCGGTCCGGTCGGGAGACCGCCGGCGGTCTGCCCGGCTCGCGCTCTCGGGCCCGCGGGCGCTACCGGCCGGGGTCGGACGTGGGCCGGCGGTCCGCTAGGAACAGCCGGGCCTGCTCCGCCAGGTGGGGGGGGAGGTCGGGACAGGCGATCGCCGCCTCCACCTCCCGCCGGGCCTCCTCCGGCCGTCCGGAAAGCGACCAGGCGTTCGCCAGCTGGAGGCGGGCAGGACCGTGGTCCGGCGCGATCCTGACCGCCCGGCCCAGCAGGTCCAGGGCCTCCTCCGCCCGGCCATCCTCCACGGCCATCGCTCCGAGGTTCACCAGGGCCGGCACCCAGCGGGGATCGCCGTCGAGACAGGCCCTGAAACACCGGGCGGCGTCTTCCCGCCGGCCGGTGAGAACGAGAATCTCGCCCATGCGGTTCGCGCCGGCGAGGAAGGTGGGGTGCACGGCGACGATCTCCTGCACCGCCCGGAACGCGCCTTCGAGGTCTCCCTTCTCCTCCAGGAAACAGGACAGGAGCCAGCGCGGCCGGATCGCCTCGGGATCCTCCTCGATGGCGGCTCGCGCCTCGCGGATCGCTCCGTCGAGGTCCTTCGCCTCGCGGAGTCGCAGGGCCTCGATCACGCGGGGAGTGGCCTCCTCGATCTCGGGCGTCGAGGTGCAGGCGACGAGGAAGGGCAGGAACCAGAGGCAGTGTCTCATGATCAACAGACGGGGGCGAGCCCGTGCGGGCCCGCCCCCGTTCCCTGTCCCGGAAGGACGGCTACTTCTCGAGGTTCTTCTCCATCTCGAGATCCTGCTGCACGCACTTGTACGTGCTGTCCTTCATGAAGTCCCAGGGCATCTCGTGGTAGTCGCAGATGGTCATGACGAGGCCCACCGGAAGGCCCGGGATCGTGGCGAGCACCCAGTCGATGATCTCCGCCACGTTGAAGTTGACGTCCGCGCCGACCATGAAGAGGTGGAAGCGTGCTCCGACGCTCGACCAGTGCTGGTCTTCCTTCCACTCCGGCTTCTCCATGATGTCGAGGCCGGTGTAGTCGTAGTCGTGGCGGAAGAGGGTCGTGGTTCCGCTGTGGGCGCTGCGCTCGAGATCCAGGAAGTACATGGGGCCGAGGCCGTACTCGCTGCGATGCTCCTCCCAGGCCCCGATGGCGCGCTCCTGCCAGCCGATGTTCATGCCCTCGACCCAGCCCAGACCGATCTGGGCGAGCTCCGAGAAGTGGATGTTGAGGGCGAAGCCCGGGCCCGCGGACAGGTTCATCTGCATCGTGTCCGTCAGGTCCAGGACCCAGTCGAGGAAGAAGTTGCCGACCCGTTCGACGTAGTCGTACCGGGCCTCGTACTCCCGATCGACTTCCGTCATGACGTTGTTCGTGGCGCACCCGGCACAGAGGAGACAGACGCCGAGAGCCAGCATGATGGCGCTTTTCATGATTCTCCCTTCCATCGGAACCACTTCCGTAAGCCCGGTAACCAGCGGGACGACCAGCCCGTGAACGGTCCTTCAAAGCCCGACGATCAGGGGGTTACTCTAGCAGTTGAGCCCGACCTGTCAATCGTTTTCCAAGGGTGCGCGCGGGGCCGAAGAGCGCCCGGGAACGGCTTCATGGCGCCCGTCATCGCGGCTATACTCCCGCGATTCCCGGGGGGTGGCGCATGCCCACGAATTACTTTGTCCACGAGTCTTCCTACGTCGATGACGGTGCCGAGATCGGCGAAGGCACGAAGATCTGGCACTTCTCCCACGTGATGGGGGGGGCGAAGATCGGCCGGCGGTGCAACCTCGGCCAGAACGTCCTCATCGCCCCGCGCGTCGTCATCGGCGACAACGTGAAGATCCAGAACAACGTCTCGGTCTACGAGGGGGTGGTGCTCGAGGACGACGTGTTCTGCGGCCCCTCCATGGTCTTCACCAACGTTGCCAATCCCCGGTCCCACGTGATCCGGAAGCACGAGTACCGGACGACCCGGATCCGCCGCGGCGCCACCCTGGGCGCGAACTGCACGGTGGTGTGCGGCCGCGAGGTGGGGGAGTACGCGTTCGTCGGCGCGGGGGCGGTCGTCACCCGGGACGTGCGGCCCTACTCGCTCGCCACCGGGGTCCCCGCCCGGCACGCGGGCTGGTTCTGCGCCTGCGGGGTCCGACTTCCGCTCGGTCCCGAGGAGGCCGGGCGGGCGACCTGTCCGGAGTGCGGCGCCGGGTACCGCTCCGACGGCGGGCAACTCACCCCGGAAGAGCGGAGCCGCTGAGCGTGGACGGCATCGTCATCGGCTTCGCCGCGGCCCTCGGAGCGCTGTTCGGCTCCTTCCTGAACGTGGTGATCCACCGCCTGCCGGAGGGCAAGTCCCTGTGGTGGCCCGGATCGGCCTGTCCGAAGTGCGCCGCGGCCATCCGGTGGTTCGACAACGTGCCGGTCCTGTCCTGGCTCCTGCTCCTCGGGCGGTGCCGGAACTGCCGGGCGCCGATCTCGCCGCGCTACCCCCTCGTGGAGGCGCTGACGGCGGCGCTGTTCGCGGCGCTCGCGCTCCTGTGGCTCGCGGACCGGGACCCGCGGCAGTGGGCCGCCTTCGCCATCTCCGTCCCTCTCGTCGGCGCGCTCGTCGCCGCGTCCTTCATCGACTTCGCGCTCCAGATC
Organism: Planctomycetota bacterium; assembly: GCA_025459285.1. GTDB lineage: Bacteria > Planctomycetota > JAJSAM01 > JAJSAM01 > JAJSAM01 > Prado167. The sequence goes on from JALOQY010000188.1 coordinate 5,991, forward strand.
ATCCCGGATCGGATCACGATTCCCGGCATGGTCGCGGCACCGGTCCTCTCGCTTCTCGCGCCGGACTTCGCGGCGGCCGAGCCGGCCCGCGCGGCGTTCGACCACCTGACTCCGCAGGGGGCCGCGCTGCTCGTCTCCCTCTTCGGAATCGTCGCCGGAGCCGGTTCGATCTGGCTCGTCAGGGTCCTCGGGAGAGTCGTCTTCCGGAAGGAGGCGATGGGCCTCGGTGACGTGAAGTTCATGGGGATGATCGGCGGATTCCTCGGTCCGGTGGGCGTCCTCCTCGCGATCCTCGTCGCCTGCTTCGTGGGCGCCACGGTGGGCGGCATCGGCTTCATCGTCACCCGGAAGAACACGATTCCGTTCGGGCCCTACCTCGCCGCGGGGACGCTCGTACTCCTCTTCCTCAGACCGGAGATCGTCCACTTCCTGACCGTGACCTGGCCGTCGCTGCTCCGGTAGGCCGCCCGGCCCGGGCGCCCCCGCCGGGTCCCCGGCTCCCTGCCCCCCGGCTGGAATCGGCCGCGTGATTCCCCTCCACCTCCGGATTCCGCCCCACTCACCAGATATCACGGGAAAAATCATTAGCGGCCCAACATTTTGTGTGTTTTGGGCTTGACTCCGCCGTCCGGGAAGCTACACTTCTCTTGTGGGCTCCCGGGTAGGCCGCGAAGCACGGTGCCGCCCCCGGGAACGACGGAACGGGCCGAAGAACCGGCGCAGAGGCGAGGGTCAGCACATGAAGCACTCGATCGCGGTGGCGGGGTTCGCGGTGGTCCTCTCTCTCCTCGGTGCGGCATGCGCCAGTACCGACTGGGAGGCCAGGTACATCGAGATGGAAGGTCAGGCGCGGCTCCTCGAGGAGCAGAACGAGGCGCTCCGGCGCTCGATCGCCGAGAACGATGCTTCGGTGGAGGGCGCGCGCCGGGAACTCCAGCAGACCCAGCAGACGATCGACCTGCTGGCCCGGGAACTGAAGGGCGTCAAGGACCAGCCACCGGTGGTCGTCGCCGCCGCGTCGGACCCCGCGATGGAAGAGGATCTCGCCCGGCTCCGCGGCAAGTACGGTGACGTGAACCTGACCCCGGACGGGAACATCGAGATCACCCTGAACTCCGACATCACGTTCTCCTCGGGTTCCCGCAACCTCACGACCGAGGGAAAGCGGATCCTCGACTCCGTTGCGGCCGAGTTGAAGGGCGAATTCGCCGAGAACTCGATCCGCGTCATCGGGCATACGGACTCGGATCCGATCAAGAAGTCCGGTTTCGCGGACAACTGGGAGCTCGGGGCGGAGCGCGCCCTCGAGGTCACCCGGTACTTCGCGTCGAAGCACGCCATCGAACCTGCCCGGCTCGTCGCCGCGAGCCGCGGTGAGACCTCTCCCGTCGCGGACAACGCCTCCAAGGACGGGAAGAGGAAGAACCGGCGCGTCGAGATCGTCGTGGTGATCCCCAAGAAGGGGACGGGAGGCGAGACCGTCGGCCGCTGAAGGCCGACGACCGCTCCCTGACGGTGGGGCGTCGGGGCGGCGGCCAAGAGAATACATCCCGGTGAGGGCGGGGCCCCCAACCACTCCTATCAACACTTCGCCCACTCAATAGCACCACCCCGCCCCCGGGACTCTCTTTCGCGAACCGAAGCCGCGGCCCTTCCGCCCACGAAACGGGGGAGCCGCGGCTCGGCTGTTTTGCGGGCCGGCCGATGGTCCGGTGGCGGCCTCTCCCGCGGAACGGCTTCCCGGGCGCGGTGGTGCAGGCGTTTTCTTTTGAGCCGACCCGGGCCTTGCTTAGGATCGGGATTTTCTGCGACGATCCGGCCCGGAGCGCGGCGGAGCGGGGTTTCCGCGACTGTCGCGATACGGGCGCCCCTCGTGTCCCCCGAGACAGGCAGGCTGACTCCATGGCATCCCACAAGACCGAAGACATCCGGAACCTCGCCCTGTGCGGCCACTCCGACACCGGCAAGACGACGCTGGCGGAGGCCATCCTCTTCGCGGCGGGGGCCATTCCACGCAAGGGAGCGGTGAATGACGGGAACACCGTGGCGGACTTCGAGGTCGAGGAGAAGGAGCGGGGTCACTCCATCGACCTGGCGGTCCTGCATGCCGACTGGAAGGGCCGGCGGATCAACCTGCTCGATGCCCCGGGTCGTCCGGATTTCATCGGCCAGGGCATCGAGGCGCTCTCCGCGGTGGAGACGGCCGCGATCGTCGTGAACGCCGCCTCCGGTCTCGGCGTGAACTCCCGGCGCATGTGGATCGAGGCTGCCAAGGCCAACCTCGGGAGGATCGTGATCGTCAACAAGATGGACGCGGAGAACGTCGACCCTTCCGCCCTCCTCGCGAAGATCCGCGAGGCGTTCGGGGACCGCGTGATCCCGGCCAACCTCCCGATCGGCCACGGACCGGACTTCAAGGGGGTCGTCCCCACCCTAACCCTTCCCGCCGACATCCCCGGCGACATGAGGGAGGAGGCCGAGGAAGTCCACAAGAGCCTCATGGAGGCGGTCATCGAGGCCGATGACCAGCTCCTGGAGCGGTACCTCGGAGGGGAGGAGATCGCCCCCGACGAGCTTTCCCGGGGTGTCGCGAAGGCGATCCGGGCGGGGACCGTGGTCCCGCTCCTCCACGTGAGCGCGGCGAAGGACCTCGGGGTCTCCGAACTCCTCGAGTTCATCGCCACCACCCTTCCCTCTCCGGCCGGTGTCCTCCCGAGGCAGGGCCGCCGGAAGGACGAAACCGTGACGCTGAGCTCCGATGGGCCCCTTTGCGCCCAGGTCTTCAAGACCATGACCGACGACTACGTCGGAAAGATCTCCTTCCTGCGGGTCTTCAGCGGGGAGCTGAAGGCGGAGTCCTTTGTCCTGAACGTGAAGACCGGGAAGAACGAGAAGG
>JALOQY010000514.1 GCA_025459285.1 Planctomycetota bacterium
GTCGTCTTCGACCGGCTCCGCAAGGTCGAGTCCTCCTCGCTCCTTGCGCTGCTCGCGCCTCGTCCCGGCGCGGCTCGCGGGGGATGATTGCTCACGCTCAGAGGCCTCCCGGCTCGCTGAGGCGTTGGGACCGGGCGGCCGGAGCGCTATCCTTTCGCGATGCCCGTCCGGGAACTCGTGAACCACCGGGACCTCCTCTTCCTCCTCGTCGTGCGGGAGGTCCGGGTCCGTTACGCCCGCGCGGTCCTCGGCATGGGCTGGGCGCTCTTCGTCCCGCTCGTGATGATGCTGATCTTCGCGTCGCTGGACTTCGGGCGCCTGATCCCGGAGGGGAGCCCCTTCCGCGGGCTGCCCTACGCCGCCTTCGCCTACTGCGGGCTGCTCTTCTGGACCCACTTCTCCACCTCCGTGACCCAGGGGACCACTTCGCTCCTCGCCGCCGCGGACCTGATCCGGAAGTGTGCCTTCCCCCGCGAGGCCATCCCCCTCGCGAAGATGCTCGCGGCGGTGCTCGACCTCGCGGTGGGAGCCGTCTTCCTCGCCGTGCTGATCCTCGTCTACCGGCTGCCCGTCGGCTGGTCGGTGCTCGTCCTGCCGGCGGTATTCCTCCTGCAACTCGTCTTCACGACGGGCGTGGTCCTCCTCCTCTCGGCGGCGAACATGTTCTACCGCGACGTGAACTACCTGGTGCAGGTGGGGATCGTGCTGCTCATGTTCGCCACCTCCGTCGTCTACCCCGTCATCGCCACCGGGACGGTAGCGAAGGCGGTGCTGTCGGCGAACCCGATGTCGGCCTTCCTCGACGCCTACCGCGAGATCCTGCTGCTCGGCCGATGGCCCGGCCCGGGGCTCTGGGTCGGGGCGGCGGGAGCGGTCGTCTCGGTGGTCCTCGGCGTGGCGGTCTTCCGCCGGCTCGCGCCGTACTTCGCGGAGGAGGTCTGAGTGGAGGGACCGCGCATCGAGTTCCGCGAGGTCCGCAAGAGCTTCCGCATGCGCAACCGTTCGGACGCGTTGCGCGACGCGGTGCACCGCGGCATCGCCCGGATGTTCGGCCGGCCGAGCGAACCTCCGAAGCGACACGTCGCCCTCGACGGCGTCTCGTTCCGCGTCGCCGCGGGAGAGGCCCTCGGCGTGGTCGGTCCGAACGGCGCGGGGAAGAGCACGACGCTGAAGCTGGCCGCGGGGGTGCTCCGGCCCGATTCCGGCGAGGTGGGCGTCGCGGGCCGGGTCGCCGCGCTCATCGAGCTTTCCGCGGGTTTCCACCCGGACCTCTCGGGGCGGGAGAACATCTTCCTCGGGGGGGCGCTGCTCGGCCTGCGCCGGCAGGAGATCCGCGCCGTCCTCCCCCGCATCGCGGGGTTCGCCGATCTCGGGGAGTACTTCGAGTCGCCGGTGCGGACGTACTCCTCGGGCATGGCCGTCCGACTGGGCTTCGCCGTGGCGGCTTTCGTTCCGGCGGAGGTGCTCCTGGTGGACGAGGTCCTCGCGGTGGGCGACATCAACTTCCGTGTGAAGTGCATGGACCGGATGGCCGAGCGGCGGCGGGAAGGCGTCTCCACCCTCTTCGTCTCGCACCACCTCGACGCGGTGGAGAGCTTCTGCGACCGCGCGGTCTTCATCGACCACGGCCGGATCCACGCCGAGGGACCGCCCCCGGAGGTGGTCGCCGCCTACCGCGAATCCCAGCGCGCGAGGGCCGCGGCCCGTCCGCCCGGCTAGCAGCCCGTCGGGGAAAGGGGTCGCATTGCCGAGAACGTCCCCGGCCCCGACGGGCTGCCGGCGGACCTTACGGCTTCCGGCCCCGCAGCTTGCGCAGGACGTCCGCGGCGCGTTCGAGGCCCGTGGCGGGCTTCCGGACCGGAGACGGGAGGATCGGGGGCGGTTCGCGAGCCGGCGGTTTCGGCGGAGCGAGAGCCGGGACGTCGAGTTCCGGCGGCGGGGAGATGGGCGGCGGGACGCCGGGTGACGGTGCGGCGGGCGGAGGCGTCCGCGTGGTGTCCCGGCCGTACCCCTTCTCCAGCACCTCCAGCGCGCCGGTTCCGGAGTCCACGAGCAGCGCGTGCACCGGCGTGCCCGCCGGCAGAACCGGGCAGGCCCGCACGGCCCGCGCCGCGTCGAGCGCGTTCTGCCGCGCGCTCCCGATCGCTCCGAACCACTCCCGGGGGTCCTTTCCGCCGAGAGCCGCCCGCGGGACGCCGGCCTTCGCGAGGGCGTTCAGGACGTCCATCGCGGTCCACTGCGCCATCCGGCAGTCGGTGTGGCCGACGACGAAGACCTCCTTCGCCGAGAGCACGAAGAAGGCGGCGCACAGGGACCGGACCGCGTCCGCGGAGGCCCGGTTCGCCGCGTTCCGGATCATCACCATCTCCTCCGGGCCGACCCCGAAGGCCCGGGGCAGGAGCGCGCTGAGCCGGGGATCCATGCAGGTGAGGAGCAGGAAGCGGCCGGCGCCCAGGGCGCAGGGCCTCGGCGCCGGGTCACCATCGAGGAACGCACGGTTGGCCGCGAGCACCTCGTCGAGGAGGGTTTCGTGCGTTCCCGGCGCGCCCATCGATCAGCTCTTCTTCTTGTCGCCGTCGGCGCC
>JALOQY010000515.1 GCA_025459285.1 Planctomycetota bacterium
CTCCGCATCAACTCGGGGCGCTCCGCGGGATGATCGCCCGCGGCTGGCGGTTTCACGACGTGGTGCTCGTCTATTGCCTGAACGACATCGCCTGCTACATCCCTGAATGGCAGGCGGTCTTGGCGAGGGTGTTCGGCACTCGGGAGCCCGGCTTCCTCGTGCGACACAGCTATCTGTTCGACACGCTGCACTACCGGCATGTCGTGGCCCGCGAACCCGACCTGGCCGGTTACTTCGACTTCGTGCGCGCCGCCTATGATCGCCCCTGCTTCAGGGAGCACGTCCGGGATCTTCTCTCCTTCCGCGATCTGGTGAAGGCGCGGAGAGGCCGGCTCCTGGTGGTGACGTTTCCGTTCCTGCACTCCATCGGCCCGGGCGACCCGCACCGCAGGGTGTACGAGCGGCTGCACGGATTCTGGCAGGGGATCGGCGTCCCGGACCTCGATCTCTACCCGGTCTTCGAGAACATGAGGCCGGCGGATCTGTCGGCTGGCCGCAGCGGCCATCCTCGACTTCCTCGAATGAACCGCCCTGGCGCGACGCCGGTCAGTCGCCGCCGGCGGTGGACCGGGGCGGGGCGACGGGCAGGTAGCGGCGTCTCCGAGCCAGTCCGGGGGCGAAGGACGACCACTGGATGACGCCCTCCCCGGCGCAGGCTCCGGACCACACGAGCTGCTCGATCCGGGACTCGCCGGCGGCACCGAAGACCCATACGACACCGTCGGCCTCCGGCGATCCGAGGTGGACGGCCTCGTTTCCGAGATAGCGGAACCGCATGGCGCTCGATTCCCCGGCCCACGCATCGATGGCGGGGACACGTCCCGGGGCCGCGCAGCCATCTCGCGCGAACTCCTCGATGGTGGACTTCTCGCCACCCGCGACGGCGACCGACAGTCCCGGCCGGGCGTGGGCCAGCCGGCGCAGGCCCGCCGCCGCGCGCTCGAGGTCCGGGAAGAGGAGCCCGGCGAACCCGGTGTGGTACGGGCTGCCTCGCAGCCACTGGAGCACCCGGCAGGAGTCGTCGAGGAAGGCCACGAGGTGGTCGTCCGACGCGACCTCGTCCCGGCGCAGCCCGAGCGCGGCCGCGATCTCTTCGCCCACGGGATCCGTCGCCACGTGGAACGGATCGGCGCACCACTCGGATATGGCCGCGCGCAGGGCGAGCTGCTCGAGGAAGGCAAGGGGAGAGGCGGCGAGCGCCCACGGCGCGTCGTCCGGGCCATGCGCCCAGAGACGCCCGTCCGCGCTCATGCTGATCGTCGTCCACTCGCCCTGACGTCCCACCACGACGCGGGTGTCATCGGCTCCCGCCCGCAGATCCGGATCCTCGGCGTGCATCTCGGACAGGCCGAGGACCACCGGCCCTCCCGGCGCCTCGAGCCGGAGCCCCCCGAGGGCCCCTTCGAACTCGGGCAGGGCTGGAAAGACCGGGAGGCCCTGCGCGGCGACGAGGGCGACGGCGTGCGCCCGGTCGGGGCGGGGCCGGGGCGTCATCGCCGCGCGCTGCAGGAACGCGCTGGCGCGGGCCGAGAGAGATTGCGTCGGGTGCATGATGGATCTTCCGGCAGGTGCCGGACCTTCCTGGCCGGTCCGGACAGCCTGGCAGCCCGTCGAGGTGAAGGGTCGCATTGCTGGAACGTCCTCGGCCCCGACGGGCTGCTGGCGCGCAGCGCCCCGTTCCGGCGAGAATGGCGGGCGATGGTCGTCGAACTGGCCTTCGCCCCTGATCTCGACGCGGCGATCCCCGCCGTCGGCGCCGGCATCGCGTTCTCGGCGGGCGGCTCGCTCCGGCCCCGGTTCGCGGAGACCTTCCCCATCGATCCCCGGGGGCTCCAGTTCGCCGACGCCGTCGTCCCCTGCTTCGGCGTCTGGAACGGAGTCGACATCGATCGGCGAACGCGCCTTGCGGACCAGCTCCGGACTTCGAGGTACCGCGGTCCCGATGACTTCGTGCTCGAACTGCGGCCGGAGGGGAGCGGGGAACGTCTGGCCCTCGCCCGCGTGCCCGGTGCGGGGACCCTGCGAGAGGCGAGCGACCGAATTGCCGGAGCGCTGCGGCGCGCCGACGGCCGGATCCGAAGATGGCTCAGGGCCGAGACGAACCGGGGTACCGGTGATCAGCGTTACCCGTTTCTCGTCGCGTCGAGGATACGGGGTCTCGTCTGCCGGCAGCCCGTTGGCGTAAGCCCGCACGCCGTCGGCATCCTCCTGGCGACGGGCTTCGCACGGCTGACGCGGTTCCCGCAGGCCGCCTCCGCTCCGGAGCGGGCCAGCTCAGATCTCCTTCGCCAGCTCGAGGATCCGCTTGTAGGGGATCGCCACCCAGCTCTCCGCGCTGACGGCCCCCTGCGCCATGCTGATCATGGAGACCTTCGCCGCGACCTCCTCGTCGGGCGCCTCGTAGATGTCCATGAAGTCGTAGGGGCCGAAGAGCGCGTAGTGGGCGAGGAACTTCACCTCCGGACACTTCTTCTTCACCCGCGCGAGCCAGGTCCGGCCGAGCCGCGCGCGGTCCTTCATCCCCTTCATGATCTCCGGCGAGAGCTTCGACATGAGCACGTAGGTCGCCATGGGTCCCTCCTTGGTCCGCATGATATCCGAAGAGCGGGCGCACGGAGACCACGGGATCTCCCTTCCTCGGTACGTTTTACCCCTCGTTCCCACCCGAATGCAGCCCGGCGGGGCCAAGATCGATCTCTGCGGTGCGCCCCCCTTACCACGACAGGCTGCCGGCCGACGGACCTGCGCCCGATCAGCGGTTCGACGATGCCGAACAGTTGCATCGAGTGGGCGTCAAGCTGGTCCTCGACGTGCAGGCCGAAGTCGAAGGCGCTGGCCGAACCGGCGGCCGCGGCGAGAGCGACGGCGAGGGCGGTACGTGCGAAATGATGGCGGATCATGCGGAGCGTTCCCTGTTGTCGCTGCAAGGCCAGCGGGCTGAGAGCGACGGAACCGTGACCTCTAACTTGATCACCCTTTACAAGGCCCTGGGAGGCGGATGGA
>JALOQY010000516.1 GCA_025459285.1 Planctomycetota bacterium
GGCGGGGGCTCGGGAGGCGGCGGCTCCGGCGGAGGAGGAGGGGGGGGCGCGCCGCCGCCCTCCTCGCCCCGGATCGTGAACTCGACGGGGGCGGACACGATCGAGCCCGTGGCGTCCGTGAGCCGGGCCGACGCGGTGTGCTTCCCCGGGCCAAGGACCGCCCGGAGCGCCGGGATCCGTGCGGGGTCCCACTCCTCGACGGCCGCGCCGCCCTCGCCGGGGTTCACGGCGATCTCCCCGGGGACTTCCGCCTCGGTATCATCGATCGTGAGGAAGGCCGCGAACCGCCGGCCGGCGGCGCCGTCGCCGCCGGGGCTCGCCACGAGGAACAGGCTCACCCGCTCGTCGGGCTCGAACTCCTCCTTCGCGGGGAAGAGGCGGACCTCCACGTCGAGCACGGGGTCGGGGTCGACCGGAGGAGTTCCGCCGGACTCGGCGGTCTCCGGCGTTTCCGGCCGGCCGGTCTCCGTCGGCCCGGCCGCGGAGCCGGCCCCGCGTCCGGCCCCCTCCCCGCCGAACGGGAGGAGTCCGGTCCCTGACGGGAGGCCGAGGAAGTACGCGGCGGCGAGGACGAGCGGCACGAAGGCCAGGGTCCGGAGGAACGAGCCGCGCACCGGGAAGAGGGCCCCCCCGGCCGGGCTCCGTACCACGGCGACGGCGCGCGCCACGGCCGCCGCGGGGAGCGCCCCGCTTCTCCCCGCCGCGGCAAGACCCGAGGCGATCACCGCGTCCAGGCCGAGGCGCCGGTCGAGGTCGCGGGAAAAGGCGGACAGGGCCGGACGGCGGAGGAAGAGCACGAGGCGGATCGCGAGCGGGAACCCCGCGAGCGTCAGGACGGCGGCCAGCGCGGCGCCGAGGACCGGGCGCCGGAGGATCTCCACGCCGTGGACCTCCCGCAGGATCGTGCGGAGGATCACCGCCGCGAGGAGGAGGACGGCCCCGGCGAACACCGCGCGGCCCGCGAGCCGGGCACCGCGCGCGGCGAGCCACCGGCGACGGAGCCGGCGGATCTCGCCGGGGACATCGGGGGAGTTCGGACCGGGGCCGTCCTTCACCCCCGCTATCCTATCCATGCGGCGAATGGTTGCCTACACTACTCGCGTGAAGACCACGCCCGGCCGGATCCTCTATCGCGACGCGCATTTCGTGGCCCTCGACAAGCCCGCCGGGCTCGCCTCCGTCCGCGAGCGGTGGACCGACAACGAGTCGGCCTTCGTCCTCGTCTGGCGCTTGTGCCGCGAGGCGGATCCCGAGGCCCGCAAGCCCCGGGTCGTGCACCGGATCGACAAGGAGACCTCCGGCGTGCTCCTCTTCGCCGTCTCCCTCGAGGCCGCCCGGTCCCTCTCCCGGCAGTTCCGCGAGCGCGAGGTGGAGAAGACCTACTTCGGCATCGTCCAGGGCACGCCGCCCGAGGAGGAAGGGGAAGTCGAGGTCATGCTCGACGACGACCGCTCCCGCGCGGGCTTCGTTTCGGTCGTGCGCCGGGGCGGGAAACCGGCGGTCACGCTCTGGCGCCGGAAGGAGGCCTTCGCCGGATACGCCCTCCTGGAACTCCATCCGCGGACCGGGCGCACGCACCAGATCCGGGCCAGCCTCCGCCACCTCGGGTACCCTCTCCTCGGCGATCCCGACTATGGCGGGCGGGAGGCGCTCCGGCTATCCGAACTCAAGCCCCGCTACAAGGCCAAGGAGGCCCTCGAGGAGCGCCCGGTGCTCGGCCGGGTGGCCCTGCACGCCGCCTCGGTGGCCCTTGACCATCCGGTCACGGGAGAGCGCCTGACCATCACCTCGGATCCGCCCAAGGACTTCCTCCTCGCCCTCAAGTACCTGCGGAAGTACCGTCCGCTCCGCCGGCCCCTTCCCGATTCCGCCGGTCCTCCACCCCCTTCCGGGTCAGTTTGACCCCCGCGGGGACGTCCGGTTAGGATGGGCCCCGCGCCATGGGTCACAACCTCCAGATCATCGGCATCTGCCTCAATCTCCTCGGGCTCTTCTTCGTGGTGATCTCCATCATCGTGAAGAGCCCCCGCACGATGATGCGCGAACTGCTCGGGCTGCGCGTGGACCGCCTGAAGACATACAAGTACTTCATCGCCCAGCGGCTGGAGGTCGCCGTGGGCTTCCTCTTCCTCCTTTTCGGCTCGAGCCTGCTCATCCTTGCCGAACTGGAGGAGGCGGGGACCGTCCGTGGAGTGGGCGCCTACCTGGTGGTGACGATGCTCGCCATGGCCGTCGCGGGGTTCCTGCTTTACCGGTCCTGCGCGATCCTCGCCCGCAAGCTGTTCATCCGCGCCTTCCGGACCTACGCGACGAAGTACCGTTTCCCCATCCACCGCGACGAGGACCTCCTGAAGGAACTGGGGGACATCCTGAGGATCCCCCTCGGCGAACACGAGACGATCGAGAGCCTCGCGAAGAAGATCCGAGAGGAACTCGAACTCGACTATCGGCCGAAGCGCTAACAGCCCGTCGGCGTAAGCCCTCATGCGCGCGGAGGCCCCTCGGCGACGGGCTGCTAGCGCCACTGGGCCCGCAGGCGGGCGAAGCGCGCGTCGTAGATCCGTTCGAAGAGGTC
>JALOQY010000189.1 GCA_025459285.1 Planctomycetota bacterium
TCATCGCGCGGAACGCCGATAGGGCATAACGCGAGACCGATACCCGCTCCGCGGGCCGTCGCCGCCGCCGCCCGCAGCGCCTCGACGTCCACCCGGCCATCGGTGGCCACCACGATGACGCCACCGGCCCCCGCGAGTTCCGCCGCGACGCGGAGGCCGGCGGCAAGGTCGCTCCCCTCCGGTCCCGCCCGAGCGATGTCCGCGGGTGTTACATCCGCCCCACGTGCGAGAACCGCGGGCACGGCGCCGCACAGTACGACCCGGAAGTCGGACTCATTGAGTCCGTTATCCCGGGCGTAGGCCCCAGGCTCCGGCCAGTCGATCCCCACCGACCACGAGACATCGACGAGGACCACCCGCGCACCGCGGACCGGGCGAAGAAGCAGAAGGTCCGCCGCGGCCAGGGCCAGAAGCAGGGCCGTGAGGATCGTCAGGGGTCGCAGGCGAGCGACCGGGAGAAGACCGCTTCGAACCGCGGCGTTCATGGGGACGGCCGCGAGAACACACGTCACGATGATCGCCAGCAGTGTCGGGATGGGCGGAACCTCCGGCGGTGTGGCCATTGTACTACCTTACCCGCGAGTCTCCGTGCTGCGGGCGATGGCGGGCGGGCGATGCGTCCTCCGCGGTCCGGCGGGGAGGGCTGCTCGTCGACTCCGGGTCGAAAGGAACGGGGTCCGTTGCCGCACGTGAAGCCGTGGAATCCGCGGCATTGCTCATTTCTGTTGACCCCCGCCGGGCGCTGTGCTAGGTTTCGCGCGTCGATCGGCAACCGCCGTATCGAACGGCACGTAGGGCGTGAAAGGAGGGCGCTCAGCAATGAACAGAGCGGAGCTTTGCGAGACCATCGCGAAGGAAATGCAGACGACGAAGGCCGAGGCGGATCGCTTCATCGCGACGATGCTTGACTGCATCACGAAGGGCCTGAAGAAGGACAAGACCGTACAGCTTGTCGGCTTCGGCACCTTCATCGTCAAGAAGCGCGCCGCCCGCAAGGGTCGGAACCCGCAGACCGGCGAGACGATCAAGATCAAGGCCTCGAAAACGGTCGGCTTCAAGGCGGGGAAGAGCCTGAAGGACGCCGTCTAGTCCGCATCGCGGAGGGCTCCGGGGCGGGCAGGCGCCGCAGCGCGTCTTCCCGCCCCTGACCGTTTCGCCTCCGGACAGTTCACCGCCGCACCCGTGAGCCTTCCGCCGGGCCGGAGGTCTATCCGCGACGCCGGTGTCCGGCTGGCCTGTCAATCCCGCGCGATCACTCCGGGTCCCCAGCCGACCCGCCCGGTGCCGAAGCAGGGCGCCTCCTGCGGGCGCTTCCGCGGTTCCAGTCTGTCGCTAAAGCTTTGCCGGTCCGGTGCGGCGGCAGTAGACTGCGAGTTTCCCTCGTTCCATCCCGGAGCGAGACTACCCCGGAGTCGACCATGTTCCGAATGCTCGCCGAGGGTGCGCCCCAGGGCGGCAGCATCCTGTCTCTGATCATCCCCGTGGGGCTGATCTTCGTGCTGATGTACTTCATGATCATCCGTCCCCAGCGTCGACAGGAGCAGAAGCGCCGGGAGATGATTGCCGCCATCACGAAGAACGACCGCGTGCTCACCGCAGGCGGGATCATCGGGGTGGTCACGAATCTCAAGGACGACGAACTCACCCTGCGCATCGATGATGCCCGCGACGTGAAGGTCCGTGTGACACGGACCGCCGTGACCATGGTCCTCGAACGCGAGGACAAGAAGGAAGCCGGCGACTAGGCGCCACCTCCCGTCCGAGGTCAACAACCATGAAGCTCAACTACCCGCTCCGCTTCCTCGTCATCGTCGCCGTGATCCTCGGCTCCGCCCTCCTCTGGGCGAAGTACGGGGTGGATCGCGGCCTCGACCTGCGCGGTGGCGCCTCCCTCATCTACCGTCTCGACCTCGAGAGCATCCCCCCCGAGGCCCGATCCGACACCCTTCTGTCCACGGTGCAGGTGATCGAGGAACGCATCAACAACCTCGGCCTCAAGGACCTGAAGGTCGACGCCCTTCCTCCCGACCAGTTCGAGGTCCAGTTCCCGGGCAAGGAATCGAGCGACATCGACCGGATCAAGGGGATCCTCACCCGGCTCGGGAAACTCGAGTTCCGGATCGTCGCCATGGGCGCGGAAGCCGATGAGGGCGCCCCCGGCTTCGAAACCGACGAGCGGAAGCGCAAGGAGGAGATGGGTGCGGCGTATCCCGGACCGCCGCCGGGTTACCAGTGGGTGCCGCGCCGTCCTTCCCGCGACGCCGCGGGCGCCGACCGGGCGGCCGGCCCTCCCCGACTCGTGGAGATCCCCGAGGGGCGAATCGACGCCGACATCGCCGAGCGTCTCGGCCGCCGGAAGGAGTTCGAGGGAGAGATCGCCCGACTCGAGACCCAGAAGTCCGATCCGGGGACCGTCGCCACCCCCGAACGGATGGCGGAGATCGATCGGCAGATCGGCACCGCCACGGCGAAGATCGCGGAGATCGACCGCCAGGTCGCGGCCCTCGAGGAGCAGAAAGCCGACATCCTGAAGAAGAACTACTTCACGGGCAACGACCTCGATCCGGGCGACCTGGGGATCCGCCCCGGCGAGTTCGGGGCCGGCTATGTCGTGGCGTTCGCCACCCGGGCCCGGCGGGAAGCCGACTTCGGGAATTTCACCGAGCGCAACGTGAAGCGCCAGATGGCGATCATCATCGACGGGGCGCTGGAATCGGCCCCCGTGATCCAGGAGAAGCTCCCCGGCCGCGGCCAGATCTCCGGCGGCGGCATGGGCGGGTTCAGCCGGGATCAGGCCCAGGACCTCGTCACGGTCCTGCGGTCCGGAAGCCTCGCGGTGAAGCTCGAACTGCAGAGCGAGTACGCGGTCGGGCCGTCCCTCGGCGAGGCGGCGATCCGAAACGGGCTGATCGCCAGCGCAATCGGCATGGGGCTGGTCGTGATCTTCATGGTGGGCTCCTACCTCTTCGCGGGAGGCGTGGCGGTCCTCGCCCTCCTGGTGAACGTGCTCCTCATCATGGCCTCTCTTGCCTTCTTCCGGGCCGAACTGAGCATGCCGGGCATCGCCGGCATCATCCTCACCGTCGGCATGTCGGTGGACGCGAACATCCTGGTCTTCGAGCGCATTCGCGAGGAGCGCGCGGCGGGGAAGAGCATCGCCCAGGCCGTGAAGGCGGGCTACAGCCGCGCCTTCATCACCATCGTCGACGCGAACGTGACGACCCTCCTCACGGCATTCGTCCTCTACTCCATCACCAGCGGTCAGGTGAGGGGGTTCGCGATCACCCTCATCTGCGGCATCCTCGCCTCCATGTTCACGGCCCTCTACGTCACGAAGACGGTCTTCGGCGCCCTCATCGATCGGGGCTGGCTCAAGGACCTGCGGATGACGCGGATCTTCTTCGTTCCCAAGGTCTCCTACATGAAGGTCCGGCTGCCCGCGATCGGCATCTCCCTCCTCCTGATCGTGCTCGGCGTCGTCCTCTTCAGCGGGTCCGGGCCGAAGAAGTACGACATCGAGTTCCTCGGGGGGCAGCGCGTGGTGGTCCAGTTCCGCGAACCGGTCTCGATCACCACCGTGAAGGACCGGGTGAGCGCGACCTACGCCGACGCCAGCGTGGTCTCCATCAAGTCCACCGCCAGTTCCGCGCAGTCCGCCCTCAACCTGCAGATCGCCAGCGACTCGTTCCAGATCACGATCGCCGGCGCCGACACCGAGCAGGAGCGGACCGAGGTGCTCGCGTTCCTGGAGCGGACGTTCGCCGAGAACATCCTCCCCCACGGTCTGACCCCTCTCGGGCCCGCCGAGGTCCCGTCGGGGACACCGCGGGAGTATCGCATCTCGTTCGAGCAGGCGGTCTCCGGCGAGGCGCTGGGCACAGCACTGGCGGCCGTCGGCGAGAAACCCGAGCTCATCGAGGCCTCCGGTTCGACGGCGCGGATCCGCGTCGTGACGAGCGAACCGGAGGTCTTCCTCGAGAACCTCGACCGCGCGCTGTCGTCAGCCGACCTGACGACCACGGAGCCCTTCCCCATGAAGAGCTTCGTGGACCCCCAGACCGCCCAGGGGCACCGTGATAGCGCCATCAAAGCGGTCGTGATCTCTCTCATCCTCCAGATCATCTACATCTACTTCCGGTTCCATGGCGCGTCGTTCGGCTTCGCGGCCGTCCTCGCCCTGGTCCACGACACACTGATCACTCTCGGCGCGATCGCCTTCTTCGGCACCACCGGCCTGGTCAACGTGAAGATCAACCTCCCCATCATCGCCGCGATCCTCACCCTCATCGGCTACTCGATGAATGACACGATCGTCGTCTTCGACCGGATCCGGGAGAACCTGGCGAAGGGGAGGCGGAATCTCTCCGAGGTGATCGACCTCTCCGTGAACCAGACACTGGCCCGATCGGTCCGGACGGCGGTGACCACCTTCTTCGTCGTGTTCGTGATGTTCGTCGTGAATTACGGCGCGGCGGCTTCGGTGCTGGAAGGGTTCGGCTTCACGCTCATGTTCGGAGTGATCACCGGCACCTACTCCTCCGTGTTCATCGCGGCGCCCCTGCTCCTCTTCCTGCCGTGGCATTACCTGCGGGGACGCGGGCTCAAGTTCTGGGGCGCCGTCACGTTGACGATCATCGGTGGGATCATGCTCCTCTTCGCCGAGGGCCAGGGCGCGGCGTTCACCGGGATCTCGCTCGCGTTGCTCGCCGTCTACCCCGTCTACTTCCTCGCCGAGTTCGTGTACTGGCTCTTCCTGCCCGACCCGGACCGCTCCCTCAATCTGGTCCTGCGCGGGCAGACTCCGAGAGCCTGATCCGGGCCTCACGACAGGCGGATGCGGGGCCGGACGCTGTCCTTCTCCGGCCCGCATCCGCAGGTGGCCGCCTCCCCGCGGGCCCCCGTGGTCCGCACCCGCCGCGACGAGTTTGCGGGCGTGCCCGCGCTGTGGACCGCACATTTCCCCCTCGACATGTCGATGTGGTATGCTATAGTCCTCCTACATATTGGGCAGTTCCGGAGTCCACGGAGCGATGAACGGATCCAGGGCGTTCCTTGTCGCCGCTCTCGCCGCAGCCGTAGGCAGCGCGATCGTCTGGGACCAAGCGCACCGCCCCTGCGAAGAGGCTCGGGCCGCGCTCTTCGCGGATGACCGGCTCCTCGTCCTGGCGGAGGGCGGTGGCAAGGCGCCCCGCGACCCTGTCCCCCGTGCTTTGCCAATGGCCCCGACCCCTCGAACACCCTCGGCAGTTCCCCGGCGTGGGGAGAGCAACGCTCGGCCGAGGACATACAGCGTCCAGCCCGGTGACAGCCTGTCTTCCATCGCCCGACGCACGCTCGGCGATGCCTCCCGGTGGCGGGAGATTGCCGACTTCAACCATCTCCTGAGCCCGGACCGGCTTTCTCCCGGGCAGGAGCTCCGGATCCCTCCTGAGGGAGATACCCCATGAGCTTTCCCCGCCTCGTTCTCGCCGCGGTCCTGCTCTCGGTCGCCGCCTGTGCCGGAGCCAAGGGCTCGGCCATCCCCGAAGACGAGTACTATCTCGAAACGCTGCCCGGCGAAGCCATGGCGGAGCAGGTGGTCGTGGAACCGGTCTCGACCGGCGCTCCCCCACCGCCTCCCGCGTACTACGAGCCCCCCCCGTCCGCTCCCGCGCCCCCCGCTCCACCGCCTCCCGCACGAGAGGCCAACGCCAGCTACAAGGTCCGCAAGGGCGATACGCTCTACGCGATCGCCCGCGCCCACCTCGGCAGCGGCTCGCGATGGAAGGAGATCGCCTCGTTGAACGGCCTCTCGAAGCCGTACATGATCAAGGTGGGACAGGAACTGCGGCTGCCCTAGCAGCCCGTCGCCGAGGGGCCTCCGCGCGCATGAGGGCTTACGCCGCCGGGCTGCTGGCCGGACTCCGACCAGAACCGGTTTGCGTCCGTGCGGATCGCCTTCAGCGTGCGGGGTCCGCGGGGCTGGAACTCGCGGCATCGAGGACACGACGGCCTTCGGTGCGGAGCTTCTCGGCGTACTTCCGCGGCAAGCGCACCCGGACTCGCGCTTCGCCCGCCGACGGGTAGTCCTGGAAGAGGATTCGACCCTTCTCCGCGAGGAACGCCAGCAGCCGACCGTCACCGGGATCGGCGATGACATCCACCTCTACCTGCGAACCCTCCATGTGCCCCAGGACGGCCGACTCGAGTTCGCGGATCCCCTCCCCTGTCCGTGCGGATACCACCACCGCCCGACCGGCTCGCGGATGGAGCGCCGCGAGGGCCACGCGATCCCCCAGCCGGTCCACCTTGTTCAGCACCGTCAGGACGGGGACATGGTCCGCCCCGATCTCCTCGAGCACCTCGATCACCGTATCCGTTTGCCTTTCCGCGTCCGGACTCGAGGCATCCACCACGTGGAGTAGCAGATCGGCGTCCCGCGCCTCGGCGAGCGTGGCATGGAAACTTGCGACCAGGTGGTGCGGCAGCCCCCGGATGAACCCCACCGTATCGGACAGGAACACCCGCTTCCCACCCGGCAGGGCCCAGGCCCGCGTCGTGGTGTCCAGGGTGGCGAACAGGCGGTCCTCGATGAAGGCGTCCGCGCCGGTGAGAGCAGAGAGCAGCGTCGATTTCCCCACGTTCGTGTAACCGACGAGGGAGACGTTGAAGTAGTCCCGGCGTCCGGCCGCTCTCGTCCCCTGCTGACGCTCGATCGCCGACAACTCGTCCCGGAGGGCCTGGATCCGCCGGCGAAGCGCGCGCCGGTCCGACTCGATCTGTTTCTCGCCGGGCCCCCGCATTCCGATACCGCCCTCGATCCGGGACAGGTGGGTCCACAGGCGACGGAGTCGGGGCCGCGTGTACTCGAGTTGCGCGAGTTCCACCTGCACACGTGCCTGGCGCGTCCGCGCGCGCTGGGCAAAGATATCGAGGATGAGCTCCGAGCGGTCGACGACCCGGCGGTTGGCGATCCGCTCCAGGTTGCGCACCTGTGCCGGCGAGAGGTCTCGATCGAAGATGACTACATCGCAGGCAAGCGCGGCGGCCATGCGGCCGATCTCCTCGGCCTTTCCCGCGCCCACGCAGGTCGCGGGATGGAGACGGGACCGCTTCTGGAAGGTGGTTCCCAGAACCACGGCGCCCGCTGTCTCCACCAGTCGACCGAGTTCCGAAAGGGGTGGCTCACCGGAGGGCGCGTCCCCGGGAACGACCAAGCCGACGAGCAGGGCTCCCTCTCCCCGTTTCGAACCGACCCCACCATTCACTCCGCACACTCCCCGATCTCGATGGTCGGTGAGGGAAGGGCGGCGAACACGGGCTCGGCACCGATCCTCATCTCGTGCCGGCACCTCCAGCGGACGTCGTCCCGATCGGGATAGTCCTCCCGGGCATGCGCCCCTCGAGACTCCTCGCGGGCCAGGGCCGCCGTGAGGACCAGCATCCCGAGCGTCATCATGTTCTGCAGCTCCCATCCCGCGGGTCCATCGAGACGCCGGGCCAGCGCGTACCCGCACCAGGTCGACAGCATCTCCCGGGCCGGCTCCAGCCGGTCGCCCCGGCGGAGGATGCCCGCGGTCCGGTTGACCAGGGCCCGGAGCGAGTTGCGCATGTCGAGAATGTCCATGGGTTCCCGCGCCGGCGGGGGGCCGGCGGCCCGGAAACCCGGAAGGCGCTTCGCTCCACCTCGATCGTGCCGCGCCGACCGGGCCGCCTCTTCCCCGGCTCGCGCCCCGAACACGAGCCCCTCGAGCAGGCTGTTGGACCCGAGGCGGTTCGCCCCATGCAGGCCGGACGAGGTCACCTCTCCACATGCGAAGAGTCGCGCCACGTTCGTGCGACCGTACCCGTCGACCTTCACGCCCCCCATCAGGTAGTGCGCCGCCGGCCGGACCGGAATGGGCCGCAGGCCGGGATCGATGCCGAAGGACCCGCACGTGGCCATCAGGCCGGGAAACCGGTCCGCCACGCGCTTGCGCCCCAGCGCCGTCAGGTCCAACTGGACGTGTGTGTCCCCCGTCAGGAGCATCTCCCGGATGATTGCCTGGGAGACCACGTCACGCGGGGCCAGTTCGGCGTCCGGGTGGTAGCGCGGAAGAAAGCGCTCGCCTGCGAGGTTCCGGAGCACCGCGCCTTCTCCGCGGACCGCTTCCGAGATCAGTTTGCGTGGGGCCCCCGCGAGATAGAGCACCGTGGGGTGGAACTGGATGAACTCCATGTCCCGGACAATCGCACCGGCACGATAGGCCGCCGAGATCCCGTCTCCCGTGGCCACCGCGGGATTGGTGGACTCCCGATAGATCTGGCATGCTCCGCCCGCGGCGAGGATCACCGCCCCGGCCCAGACAATCCGCCGCTCTCCGCCCTGGGCCTGAACGATGGCTCCCACGCACTCGCCGTCATCGGTCAGGAAGTCGATCAGGAACGAGTGTTCCCAGACCCGAACAGGGCTCTCCCCGACTCTTCCGAGGAACAGGTTCATCAACTCGCGGCCGGTAGCGTCACCTCCGGCGTGAGCAACGCGTGCCCGCGAGTGGCCTCCTTCACGGGTGAGGAGAACCTCGTCACCTTGACGATCGAATCTCCCACCCCACTCGAGAACCTCCCGCAACCGGTGCGGCCCCTCCTCGATCACGATTCGGACGACATCTTCATCGCAGAGCCCAGCCCCCGCGCGAAGAGTGTCCTTCATGTGGACATCGGTCGAATCGGTCTTGCTCAGAACCGCCGCGATTCCGCCCTGGGCGTATTCGGTGTTCGACTCGCGGATCTCCGCCTTGGTGACGAGGAGCACGTCCCCATGCTCGACCGCGG
>JALOQY010000190.1 GCA_025459285.1 Planctomycetota bacterium
TCGGTCCCGCCCCCCACCCACCTCTCCGGCCGCGCGGGATTTTTGCTCACGCTCTCAGGCGGCGGGCCCGTCCTTGCCGTAAGTCCCGCGCCGCAGGTGCCTCCGGCTCCGCAGCAGGTCCCGGATCGCCCTCAGTGAATCGCTCACCGCGGAGACTCTCGAGTCCGGGTCATCCACCCACTCCACCGGCACTTCCGACACGCGAAAGCCCCGGTGGAGGGCGACGGCGAGGACCTCCACGTCGAACGCGAAACCGTCGATCCGTGTCCGGGCGAAGACGTCTTTCGCGACCTCCCGCCGGAAGAGCTTGAAGCCGCACTGGGTGTCGATGAAGCCGGGGAGCACGAGCAGGCTGCGGAGCACGACGAACAGGTGGCCCATCGCCCGCCGGTGGAAGGGCTGGGGGATGAGCCGGCGCGCGCCCACGATCTCCCGACTCGCGATCGCCAGGTCGAAGCCCGCGTCGAGCACCTCGATCAGCCGTTCGATACAGTGCATCGGCGTGCTCTGGTCGGTGTCCGTGAACAGGATGAGGCGCCCCTCCGCGGCCAGCACCCCCGTCCGGACCGCCGCGCCCTTCCCCCGGTTCTCCGTGTGCCGCAGGAGTCGGACGCGGGGATCGCGCGCGGCAATGCCCTCCACGACGGCCGCGGTCCGGTCCCGTGAGCCGTCGTCCACCACCAGCACCTCGGCATCGAGGTGGCGGTCCGCGAGGTATCCGAGCACGCCCGCGAGGCCGCGTTCGATCCGGCGCTCCTCGTCGTAGGCGGGGATGATGACCGACAGGTCCACTCCGGAAACCTATCGCGGGGAGTGATCTGCTCCGACGAATCCCGGCGTGGGGAGACCGCCTCGATCAGCAGATGGAGCGCCGGGTGCCGCGCGGCAGCAGCAGGACTCCGCCGCACAGGACCATCGCCACGACCGTGAGCCACACCGAACGACCAGCCCCGAGGCCTCGGGGACCGCGTATGGCCACCCGGTGCTCTCCGGCTTCCACGGGCACCGCCAGCGTCCCGAGGACCGTCGTCACGGTCTCCCGCACGGCGCCGTCCACGCTCACCATGACACCCGGGTAGTCGGCGAACGGTAGCAGGAGGAATCCCGGGCCGGGCGTCCACGCGGAGAACGCGACTTCGAGATGGTTCGCGGAGATCCCGAAGAAACGAGGGGTCTCGGCCGATCCACGCGGCCCTCCGAGCGACTCGTCGCCGCGGGTGAGGATCCGCGCCGCCCGGGGCTGCGCGGAGTCCAGTGCGAACCCCGCGACGACTCTCGCGAGGGCCTGCGACCACCCATCGTGGGCGGCGGTCCGGGCCGGGAGATCGTCGAGAGGTCGGAGGTCGGCCGGGAGCAAACCCGCCGCCGGCTCGAGACTCGTCGCGAAGATCGCCGGCGCTTCCCCGTCGACTATGACGGCCGGAGGCTCGGCGGAGATGCGGTAGCCAGGCCCCGGTTTCACGGGCGGAGGCCGGAGCCCCGTGCCGTCCTCGAAGACCACCGCCGCCACCCCGAGGAGACGGAGGGCGTCGACCGTCGGACGGGAGAGGGAACCCGGACCTTCGAGATCGTCGCGGACGCGTCCGAGGGCCGCCATCCCGAAGGAGTAGACGCCGGTCGCGGCCTCGCGGAACGGGCCACCGAGAACGGCGACCCCGGAGTCGTCCCAGCCGGTCCACTGGGACAACTCCGGCTTCCCGCTGCGCAGGGAGACCACGACGGCCTTCCGGCCGGCAATCTGCGGGGCGAATGCCCTCATGTCCGCGAGGAGCGGGTCGAGATCCGGCCGGAACGGCGACACGAGTCCGAGGGGGACGAGATCGAGGAGCAGAAGGGCCAGCGCCGGCACCCGGAACCTGCGCAGGACCGAGGTCTCCGCGAACGCCGCGCCAGCCGTGACGGACAGCAGCAGGGTCAGATGAGCCACGCACCGGGACTGGAAGTACGAACCCGCGATGTAAAACAGGCAGAGAACGATGGCCACGAGGAGGGGAACGGCGCGGTCCCGACTGGCCTTGAAGAGCGACCACAGTCCGAGGGCCGCGAGCAGGAGCACCGTCCACCCGACATAGGAAACGCTGGCGAGCGACTTGTGGAGGTTCGACCGGTCCAGGAGTCGGAACAGGGCGTCGGGGTGGAACCCGTCGGGCACGAGAAGGCCGAGTTCGCCCCCGAGGCCGCTTCCACCCTGGATCGCGCCGATCTCTCCCAGCGCCGGCAGGAGCCAGAAGGCCGACAGGGCGAGAGCCGTCGCACCGCTGCCCGCAGCGAAGAGCAGGGCCGGAACCGGCCGCCGGCGATGGACGGGGGAACCGATGAGGCGAACGACGCCGTAGGCCATCGCCACGGCGGCCGAGAGCAACGCCAGCTTCGGATGAGCGAGGAGCGAGACGGCCAGCAGTGCTCCGGCAAGGGCGGCCCAGCGGACACTCCGGCTCGCGGCGAAGCGCTCCACGGTGAAGAGGAGCCATGGGAATGTGACGTACAGGCTGGCTTCCGGCAGGCGGCCGAGGTCAAGGAGCGCGTGGAGCGGAGGCAGGGCGAGGAGCCACGCCGCGGCGGCCACGGTGGCCGCGGATCGGGAACCGGTGATGCTCCCGGCGAATCGGTGCACGCCCAGCGCGGAGACGAGCAGCGCGAGGACGAGGAAGACCTTGAGCGAGGCGTCTGCGGACAGGCCGAGGAGGGTCCCCGCCGCCGCCGGGATGTAGAACGACGGTCCGTAGAACCGCAGGAGGGGCATCCCGAGGTACCACCGGAAGGTCCACGACGGCCACTCCCCCTCCCCGAGCAGGTCGGCGACGGCGAGCAGTTTCGAGAAGTGGAGCTTCCCGTCGAAGGCGTGGGGGATCCCGGCGTCGAAGTACGGCCGCACCGCGACCGCGGCTACGAAGCCGAGGAAGAGCCAGGATCCGGATCGCGAAGAAAGCGCCGCCCGCAGCGCCGCCGAGACCCGCCGCCCGCGGATCTCGATCACGAGCAACACGAACAGACCGGCCGCGAGAAGCGAGAGGGCCAACCAATCGCCCGGCCGTAGTGAGGATCGTGCGACGTCGAGGAGTGCCTCGCCGGAGGGACCGCGCCCCCTGCCGAAACCCATGGCCTTGAAGGCGAACTTCAGACGGGCGCAGGTGGAAACCTGGAGGAAGTATCCTGCCGAAAGGCACATCGCCATCGGCGCGAGCACTGCGACATGGCGAGCGGCGGAGGCGGGCGGGCGCAGCGTGGCGGAAGCCATGGGGAGTCATGGTGCCAAGGTCCGACCTCGTCTCCAATCCCTCGACGAGCCCGGGCGGCCGTTCCCCGGACCGGCGGCATCGCGCCATCAGGAAGCGGTGTCCACCCTCTCCGGGGCGGTCCGGATCCTCACGCGCCCGGGTTGCCCATAGCATGGAAGCTCCGGCCGACCCGGCGATACTGACGATCGACTCCGGAGCGAGCTGCCATGTGGATCATCGCCGCCATCGTGACCGTGCTGCTCCTGGCCGGCGCCAGCCCGCCCGGAAGACGGCTGCGGACCGGGGCTTCCACGCTCCTGATGCGCGTCCCGCGACGGACCTTCCTCCTGTCGCTGGTCCTGACCACCGGAGGCCTGCGCCTCGCGCTTCTGGCCGCCTTCACCCCGCCGGACACCGTCGACATGAGGGAGTATGTCGAGAAGGCGAAGGCCATCGCCGCGGATGGGCACCCTCGGGAACAGGAGTCACGGCCGGACGGGACCCGCGTCTACCGTGCATTGGGATACCCCCTGGCACTCGCCGGATGGTATGCGGCGACCGGCTGGACCGGCACGTCCTCCGCACGCTGCTTCAATACGGTGCTGGCCATGCTGACGGCCTGGCTGCTCGTCGTGACCGGCGAGAGGCTCCGCTGCCCGGCGGAGGGTCGCATCGCGGCGCTCCTCATGGCCATCCACCTGCCGCACGCGATCTTCAGCGTGATCCCCTACGGCGAGACCTGGGCGACCCTCCTGCTCCTCGGGACGCTGGCCGCCCTCCACACGACCTCGGACGCTCTCTCCCGCGCACGACCGGGAGCCGGGCCGGCCGCCATCGCCGGAGCGCTCCTCGGGCTCCTGCTCATCACTCGGCCGGAGTATCTGTGGCTTCCGGCTGCCATCGCGATGACGGGATTCCTCCGGCATCGCGGATCGGGCCTGAAGCTCCTGACTCCTGTGTCGGCCGGCCTCCTGGCCCTCGCCATTCCCTTCCTCGTCAACCATGCGATGCGGGTGGGATACCCGGGCGTGCTTCGCATCAGCGTCCAGGGCGGGCTCATCCTCTACTTCGGGAACAACCCCCTCGAAGTGAACGGCCACGGGAACGGAACGCCAGCCACACGCGAGCGGCTGGCGGAGCTGTCGCGCGGCGATCCACTTCGTCGCCGGGCGACGGCCGAGGCGCTCGGGTGGATGAAGGCCAACCCGCTGTCGGTGCTCGCGAATGTGCCGAAGAAGCTCCACCACCTCTGGCTCGCGAAGCCCGAGGGCTTCGACTGGCACGTGCGCGCGGGTCAGTCCGGAGGCCTCCCACTGGGTCTGAATCGCTTCCTCGGTGCGGTCGGATGGCTCCAGTGGTTGCTCCTGTTTGCCGCGGGTCTCCTGGGCCTCTTCCGGTTCCGAGATCGCTTCGCCCCCCTGATCCTGCTGATCCTCGCGCAGTCCGCGCTCTTCGGCCTGCTGTCGGCGGTACCGCGGTTCCACCTGCCGTTCGAACCGGTACTGGCGTTGGGAACCGGGCTGCTGGTGCGCCCGGTTTCCACCACATCGACGCGGGGTCGGCGGCGAGACCGGTGAGCCCGTTTCGGTGGGGCCGCGACTTCGGGCCGTCAACGACGAGTCGGAGGGGACCGACCATCCGACGAGCCGGTGAGGTGGTCACGCCGGCTGAGGATCAGGTCTGCCTCGGCCAGCCCGAGCCAGAGCAACACCCGTCGGGAGGCAACCACTTCGTACCCCGGGCGACGGCGGACACCGACGACCCAGACCGGATCTTCCACCCACCATCCACGCCAGTTGCCGGCCCGGCGGAAGTTGCCGAAGTAGGCCTCAATTCCGTTGTGCCACCCGCTGTACTCGAAGCCGCCATCGATCGTCTTCGGCGTCCCGCCGGACTCCTCCGCCAGAGCGCACAGATCCCACCGGGCCTCATTCCAGCGGTGGTAGTCCCGCGTGCCGACCACTCCTACCGCGAACAGGAGCAGTGCGGCGGAGGCGGCAAGTACCCAACGCGTGCCGCCGACGACAACGGAACGAGACATTGTCATGCCCGCCAGGAGCGGGAGAAGTGGCAGGAGGTATCGATCGAACAAGGGACTGCGGGCCCGTGTGGTGAGTATCAGGGGCAGCATATAGAGAACCACCGCCAGGATGACAAGCCGGGAGAGGGCCCGGGCCGGAGGTTCCGTTCGTCTGCCAAGATGGGTGACCAGCAGGGCGCCGAGAACCACGGCGACCATCGTGATGCCGAGCTGGATGGTCCCCGGGAGACTGGCGAAGACAAGACGGCTCTCCCGGGCATCGACCAGGGTGATGGGACCGAGGCCCGCGTTGAACAGAAGGTTCCCCAGGTAGGGGAAGGTCTTTGCGGCCCCCGCCAGGAAACCCGACTTCGCGTGCACCAGGGCCACAAGGACCATCCCCGCACTCAGGCCGTAGAAGCTGCGCCGCCGGACGGTGTCGCCACACCCGAGGAGAAGAGCGGGAAGGAGCAGGACGGCGAGGGTGCCGACAACCGCCCAGATGCTGCCGGGCATACAGCCGAAAGCCTCGACCGGCGAGACGAGAATCTTGCTGCGGAAGGCTTGCGATCCGCCGGTACAAGCGAAGTAGATCGCAGCGACCGGGCCGAGGGTGGCAAAGGCGCTGGCGAGGACGGTGCCGAGGAGGACACCTCGGCGAGGTACCCGGCAGGTGGCCAGGACACCGAGGCATGCCAGGACGAGAAACACCCCTGGTTGACGGATCGAAGCGGCCCAGGCGGCGAGAACGGTCCCGAGAACCGCGAAGGGTATCGAGGACAGCCTGATGGCCCGCAGGTAGGCCGCCGCTCCCAAGGTCCAGAGTGCGAGGAACGGCACGTCGGTCATGAACGTGGTACCCAGGTTCACCACCAGTGGGCAGGTGATCACCGCCAAGGCGGCGACAAGAGCGGAGGGGCGCCCGCGACCGAGTTCCCTCGTCACCCAGTACGTGGCCGGACCCAGGATGACCCAGAACAGCAAGGTCAGAACCCGCAAGGCCAGGAACCCCGGCACGATCTTCCAGACGAGTGCCCCCAGCGCGGCGTGTCCCAGGAGCGTCATTGCGCTGTACGGGAGGATCCGGAGTCGACCGTCCTCGGCGAGTCCGCGAGCGGCAAGGCCGTATTGCCAGTCGTCGTTCAGCGGGAACGAGCCCCATGGCCCGATGAGGGAGTACGCTGCCACGGGGAGCCCCAGAAGCACCAGGGCGCACAGGCACGCGGATGTGTTGCGCGGCACGAGGCTCCTCCCGGACACGGCCACCCGGCCGGTCCTGCCCGAGTCTATGGGAGATCGCCGCGGCGCCTCCAGTTTGCAGAAGGAGGAGTTGAGGAGAGAGTCCGCGACCCGCGTGGAGTCGCAGGCTTGGCATCGACCGCGAGCAGGGCCGCCGCAGATCCGGTTTGGGATGACACGTACCTCCTGCGGCGAAGCATCGCACGACCACTCCGGCTCCAGACGCTTGCTGGGAAAACGGCACAGTCATCGCGAGCAAAGTGGCGTTGCCGGAGTGACTGGAGGCGGGCGCAGGAGCAGGAGTATGGAGGCCACTCCAATGCTCAGAAGCGCTACCGCGAAGACCGGCGCGAGACTTCGTCCCTCTCGGGCAGCGAGGAGCCACCACACGGCGAACCCGCGTTCCACCCGCGGGACCAGGTACACGATCGGCTCGGAGGTGCCCTCCCTGTCCTTCCCGATCAACCGCCGAAGGTCGTAGCAGGCCGGGTCTTCCGTCGCCTTGAGCCACAGGAGGCACAGATCGGTGATCGGCCGTGGTGGGAGGCTCTCGGCGCATCCCAGCTTCTCTCTTACGTAGCCCCTGATCGTATGGTACTCGTTCGGGGCCACGAGTACGGACGGCACCTGCGCGAGCACGCATGCCCCGACGGCGACTGCGAGGAGCCTGCGCGGCCATCCGCTCAGCGTGGCCACCAGCCCCGCCACGCCGGGAGCTACGATCAAGACGATGGCCGGGACCAGATAGCGAGGCCCGTACGCCGTACCGCCGTGGTAGCCCGTGTGCATGCCGTGGACCACGGTGCATGACAGGAACACCCAGAATGCCACCAGCCCAAGACCGGGATACCGCCGGAGAACCTCCCGAAAGCCGAGAACCGCCAGAACAAGACCGGGTGCGTAGAGAGGCAGGGAAATGTCGGGACTTGCAGCGTACCCCCGGAGTCCGGTGAGGAGCGGAGTGAGGAACAGGTCCCCGAAGTTCGCGTAACCGCTCCGCAGCGGGTGACCGAATCGGATCTGGTTGGCCAACGCCAGAAGCACCGCCACGACCACGACCGGGACAACGGCGAGAATCCCCACCCGGAATCTCCGCCGGGAACCGCGGGGCCAGGCGAGGAACAGGACGGGCAGGAAGACCATAGCCACCAGCTTGATGGCCACCGCGAAGGCGGCGAAGAGCCCGGCCATTACGGCGTCGCTCCCGCGGCCTCTCTCCCCCGCACGGGAGGCGAACCACGCCGAGAGGACGATCGCGGCGGCGAGGGGCGTCTCGAGGTACGACGAACCCGAATAGGACAATTGGAAAGTCCCGAAGACCCACGCCACGATGCCGGAGAGGGCCGCTCCCCGGCCGAATAGCAGCCGTTCGGTCAGCAGCCGGAACATGAAACCCGCCGCCACTGCCAGGGCCAGCGTCGAGGAGAGAGAGACCGCGAACTCCTCCGCGTCCGCACGGTGGAGGCCGAGAAGAGGGCCGATGACCCGACCGGCCAGCACGAACGGGATGAACCACGCCGCGTGACCCGGACCGAACTTGCCGAAAAGCCGGCCGTCCACGCCGTGGGCCACCCACCCCTCGCGGACGCGGAACCCGTCCTTCTGCTCGAGAGCGAACGTCCCGCGGTCGAGGAGTGCCCGGGCCGTGTGCAGGCTCACCCGCGAATCGACGTTGTCCACGTACCCCGGCGCAAGGGCCGCCGTGATGCAGAGGACGAATACACCAACGAGAATGGCGGGATGGTCTGCCAGGAATTGGGACCGCTTCAATGCACCCTCTCCCGGTCGCGGTCCGCCATGGCCCGTCTCAACGCACCCGCTGGAACACGCGGTAGGCGGCGGTGGGGCTGTACGGCACCACGAAGACTGGCCGGTAGCCATGCTCCTCGAGCCAGGAGGCGGACGGTGTGTACTTCGGGGTCGAGCCGCGATCCTGGATGGCCAGCCAGTCGGGCCGGAAAGTCTCGATCGCGTAGCGCCGGTTGCCGGTGCGGGCGATTCCCTCCCGGACCTCCTTCTGGATCAGGCCGGTCATGTCGAGGATGCGGCGCCTGGAGAAGTAGCCGATGTACCCGATGTTGTCCACCGCCACGACGGCGTCCTCGGGAGTGTGCTTCGCCAACCACCGTCCGATCTCCCCGTGATGGGTGTCCATCCAGACCTGGCCCTTACGGATTCCCCGAATCTGCCCGGGCCAGCCGGAGGCATGGATCACGGACACCCCCAGAAGCACCGTCCAGAGCATCCACTTCGGCGTCCCGGGCACCCGCAGGAGCCAGGCACCGCCCAGGGCGGCGATGAGGAGCAGTGGGCGAGCCAGGTCCCCTCCCGCACGATCAGTCGCGCGAAGTGGCCCCAGTCGTCCACCTGGAGCAGTTTGGCGAAACCGCTGTTCGGCAACAGGATCCCGAAGTAGGCGAATGAGAAGACGAACCAGGGGAGCGACAGAGCCGCGACGACCGCCGCGTACATCGCCCACCTCGGGAATCCGCGCCTTCGCGTCAGGAGGTCGTGGATACCGCAAGCCGCGAGAACAATGGCCCCGTCGGGTCGCGTGAGGAAGCAGGCCGCGCCGACGACGCAGAAGCCGGCCATCCTCCCGTCGAGACAGAGGGCGACCACCGCCAGGCACAGGAAGGCGTACAGCGACGTCTCCATGCCGCTGATCGCATCACGAAGCAGCGGCGGACAGACACAGAGCGCCAGACCGAAGAGGCCCGCGAGGACGGGTGTCGCCCCGGCCTTGAGTGCGAGATGACGCGAAAGGACAACGGTTCCGCCGAACGACAGGATCCCGATGGCCGCCCCGCAGGGACCCGTTCCCGCTCCGAGCCGCGCCAGGATCGCGAGCAGCAGGGTGTAGAGGGGAGTGGTCGTCCCGAGTTCCCGCTCTCCGGGGTTGTAGACGAAACCTCGCCCGGCGGCGATGTTCTCGGCGTACCGGTACGTGATGAAGGAGTCGTCGAGCGTGTAATCGGAGTACACGTGGACGGCCGATGCCGCGGTCACTCCGGCCAGGAACAGCAGCAGGGGGACTATCCGGTCCTTCATGCCCGATCACTCTTCCATCCGAGCAGCAGCCCTCACACGCACGCGGACTGGCGGAGGATAACCGGCCCGCCAGCCTGGCAGATATTGTTCCGACATTCGATCTGATAAACATGATCGGCGGTGAATGCGATCGATAAAAATCAGGATGTGAATCGAAAGAGAGTAAAGAGCCCTTATGGTTGGCGAAATATTTGAATCCATCGCAAAGATATTTTTTATTTTTGGAATAAATTTGGGTTTTT
>JALOQY010000191.1 GCA_025459285.1 Planctomycetota bacterium
GGCGGCGGCACCTCGCGGACCTCGTAGCGGAGGTTTTCTCGCTCGACGGGCCCCCGGAAGACCGCGAGTTCCTGGCCGAGCTCCTTCCGGAAGTGGCCGGCGATCTCCTCCACCACGTCGGGCTTCGCGGTGGCGGTGAAGCAGGCGATGGGCGGAACCGGCGCGCCCTGCTCCTTCGCGAGCTCGCGGAAGAACCGCGCCACGTAGAAGTAGTCCGGCCGGAAGTCGTGGCCCCACTTCGAGAGGCAGTGGGCCTCGTCCACGACGACGGCGCCGATTTCGCGAGCGCAGACCGTCTTCCCGAAGGAGGGGTTGCGGAGCTGCTCCGGCGAGACGTAGAGGATCGCGACGTCGCCGAGGCGCGTCCGGTCGAGGACCTCGCGCCGTTCGATCGGGGTCAGGAGGCCGCAGAGGGCCGCCGCGGCGTGGGATTCGGTCTTGCGCGTCAGGCCGTCCGCCTGGTCCTTGATGAGGGCCTGGAGCGGCGAGATCACGATCGTCAGCGCGCCGCGCCGCGCGTGGCGCACCAGGCCGGGGAGCTGGAAGCAGAGCGACTTACCGCCCCCGGTGGGCATCAGGGCGAGGAGGGGCCGGTCGCCCATCCCGGCGAGCGCGATCTCGCGCTGGAGGGGGCGGCCGTCCGTCTCCCGGAAGCCCGGGAAGCCGAAGTACCGCGCGAGCTGCTTCTCCGGGTCGGCCGTCTCGGAGCAGTAGGGACACTCCGCGCGGCCGCAGGGCGAGTCGCGAAGCCTCCGGACCGAGTCCGAAAGGCCCGGGAAGCGGTGCCGGAGCCACGGCGGCTGGACGGACTTCGAACCCGCGACGCGAAGCCAGGCGGCGAGGTACGAGATCTCCGGCCGGCGCCGCGGGTCGGCGGCCAGCTCGCGGAACACCTCCGGAACCGCGGCGGCGCAGGCCCGCCCGACGGCCACGCGGACGAAGGCCGCTCCGGCGGCGGTCTCGTCGAAGCCGGGCTCTCCGGAGATCCTCCGGAAGACCGCGGCGAGGCCGTCCCCGCTGCCGCCGCCGAGGGTCACCCCGGTGAAAGCGAAGGCGTACAGCGGAAGGAGCCGCGGCTCCCCCGCGGCGACCCGCGCGAGTTCCCGCCACTGGTCCGTGAACACCGAGGCCGCGAGCCGCGCGTCGGCGACGGGGTCGTTGCGCGACGCCCCTACGAGCTTGTAGTCCTTCACGAGGCGATGATAAGGGTTCTCCGGGAAGGCGATCGGCGAGAGGTAGAGGGTATCGATCACGGGGAGGCGCAGAAGGGCGAGGTCGGGCGTCGCCTTCCGCAGGACGTCGAGGTCGTGGCCGAGGAGGTTGTGCCCGAGGAGGAAGCCCGCCCCGGCGGCGAAGGCGTCGAGGTCGCGGAGCGCCTGGCGGGGGTCCCTCTCCAGCTCCCGGTCGAACTCGGCCTCGCCGCGAGCCGCCCCGACCCGGCAGAGGTCCCCGCCCCGACTGGACTCCACGTCGAGGAGGACCGCCGAGCGGAGGAACCTCTCCATCCCGCCGGCTATGGAATCCGCTTCTCCGCTCACGATCCACAGGATGCCCGCCCCCGCCGCTCCCCCGCCCCTTTTTCCCGCCGACTCGACCCCGCCGTACGGCCCGTCAGGCCCGAAGCGCGGCACGATCCAGGGCGGGAAGAATGACCCAGGGTCAGTTTGCCCGGGGTAGCGCGCTACAATCTGGAAATGCGGCGCACGCTCTTCGCCGTGCTGATCCTCTGTCTCGTCCTCGCCGGCACCGCCGCCACATGGACTGCCTTCGAGCTCCCTCCTCTGAAGCTGGTGATGGAGCACGGTTTCCCCCCCGCCGGCGGCCCGACGGGCCGGAAGACGGAGGTCGAGGACGTGACCTTCATCGAGCTTCGCCCCGGTTATCTCCGGATGGGCTCCCCGTCCCACGTCATCGAAGCCTCGCAGTGGCGGCGTGGAGTCGCCGGAACACCTGGTGACGATGCGCCACCCATACTGGATGGCCGAGACCGAGCTGACGAACCGGCAGTTCGAACGCTTCGATCCACACCACGAGAGGACCCCGGAGTCCACCAGGGATCTCGGTCCCGTGACGAACGTCAGCTGGGAGGAGGCCCGACGCTACTGCGCATGGCTCTCGGCGCGCGCGGGTCGACCGGCGCGGCTTCCGAGCGAAAGCGAGTGGGAGAACGCCTGCCGTGCCGGATCGACGGGCCAATTCTGTTTCGACGATGAGGACGGGGCGCTCTCGGACTACGCGTGGTTCGATTGGATCTCGGACGGCAGGTGCCATTTCGTGCGATCGAAGCGACCGAACGCGTGGGGTTTCTTCGACATGCACGGGAACGCGTGGGAGTTCTGCGAAGACACCGCGCACCGGAGCTACGACGGTTCACCCGACGATGGGAGCGCGTGGATCGAGGGCGGTGGGGCGTGTGAACCCGGCCCGGTGGGGAGGATGGTCCGGGGTGGTTCCAGCACCAATGGCTACGCGAAATGCCGCTCGGCATACCGCTCGGACACGCCTCCGGATCGGAGGTCGACGTTCACGGGCTTCCGCCCCGTCCTCTCGTCGACTCGCTAACCGCCCGGCCGCGGATCCACGCAGCGCAGAACCCCCACCGCCGGTGCTCCGCCGCCTGCAGGCTCGCCCACGACGCCCCTTTCCGGTATGCTCCGGGAAGCATGGGCAGGGCGAATCGCAGCGAAGACCGGAAGCCCGTCGACGCGAGCAGGGATCCCGAACCGCGGCTCCTCGCCGCGATGGAGAACCTCCGCGTCGGGCGGAGCGAGCCTCGTGAAGGGACGCTCGCCGGGGTCCGGGAACCGCTCGCGGATCTGCTCGAACGGTCCGGGCCGCCGCCGTCGGGATGCCCCCTGTGCCGGGCCGCCGTGGAGGCGGGTCGCGCCGGCGCGTCGGGCCTCGTCGCGGCCGTCCCCGACCGCTTCCCCGTGAGCCCCGGCCACACCCTCATCGTGCCGCTCCGCCATGTGGCGGGGTTCTTCGACCTGACCGAGGAGGAGCTCGCCGCCGCCTTCGACCTGCTCCGCCGGACGGCGGGTGAACTGCGCGCCTCGCACTCCCCCGCCGGTTTCAACATCGGCGTGAACGACGGCGCCGCGGCCGGCCAGACGATCCCCCACGTCCACCTCCACCTGATCCCCCGCTACGCCGGCGACGCCGAAGACCCCCGCGGCGGCATCCGCTGGGTCCTGCCGGCGAAGGCCATCTACTGGGAGCACTGACCATGCACGCGTGGACCGAGGAGGATCGGGGCCCGATCGCCTTCGCCGAGCGCGTCCTCGCCCTCCTCGACCAGGGCCGGTTCACCGCGACCTACAAGTACGCGGTCATGCTCGGCCTCATGGACCTCTGCATGGAGCACACCGACCGCCACGGCCACGCCCCGGCGACGGTCACGACACGCCAGCTCGCCGAGAAGATCATCGAGCTCTACTGGCCCCACGCGGCTCCCTTCCGGGCGCTGGGCGAGCCGCGGGTGCTGAAGCAGAACGCCAGCCACCGCCACTCCCAGGCCGAGATCCTCTCGGCCATCGTCCGCTTCCGCGACCGGCCGGAGACGGCCTCGGCGGGCTCCGTCCACTCGGCGCGCACCGCCGCCCCCTTCCGCTACGAGATGCTCGCGCGCGACGTGGAATGGAAGCTCATCGAGATGCCGCTCCCCCGCCTGCAGACCATCGGCGCCCTCGACTGCCCCTTCATCTACTCGATCTCGTGGGACCGGTCCGTCGAGCGCCGGCGGGTCGACGTCCGGAGGTACCAGGTCGGCGAAGGCGGCAGCTTCGACGGCCTCCTCCGGTTCCAGGGTCGGGCGGCGGAGTACCTGTGCCTCCTGAGCGGACTCCTGCGCCCCCTGATCCAGAGGCAGTGGGTGGCCATGGTCGCGGCGATCAACGGCTTCGAGGAGTCCCGCCTCGGGGAGTTCCTCTTCGGAGTGAATCGCGCCTCCCTCCTCCCCTTGCGCGGGCCGCTGTGCGAACTCCAGGAAAGCCGCTGCTTCTACTGCGAAGAGCGCCTCTCCGATCGGCCGGAACGCGTCCCCGAAGTCGACCACTTCATCCCGGTGGCGCGCTATCACGACAACGCGATCGACAATCTCGTAGTCGCGCACCGGAGCTGCAACGCCGCGAAGCGCGACTTCCTCGCCGCCACGGACCACGTCTGCCGCTGGGCCGATCGCGCCGCAAGCCACGGACGGGACCTCGACGCGATCGCCGCCGACCATGCCTGGGAGCGCGCCGAGGATGAGACCCACGGCGTCGTCCGCGCCATCTACCTTCGGATCCCCCCCGACGCCCCCCTCTGGCTCCACGCCCGCCAGTTCGTCGCGCCGGACATCCCGCGGATCGCGGACTGCCTGTCTCGCGTCCGCCGAACCGTCTGACCTCTCCGATGGGCTCCCGGCCCGGAAACTCCCAGCACCGCGTACCGGGGGTTCCTGCGTGTGCGCGGGGAAGGGCCTGCCAGGCGAGATCAGCTCGCGGTATAACTCAGCAAGGAGGTGCCCGATGACCCGCGAGGAGCTGCTCGCCCGAGTGAAGGTCGACCCGGCGGTGTGCACGGGGAAACCCTGCATCCGCGGCACGCGGATTTACATCGCCATCATCCTCGATGCGATGGCGGAGGGGCTCACGACGGAGGAGATCCTCGACCACTACCCGTCTCTCGAAGCGGATGACATCCGGGCCGCCGTCGCTTACGCCGCCGAACTCGCGCGAGAGAACCTCTGGAAGGTCCAGCCCGCGTGAAGCTGAAGCTCGATGAGAACCTCTCGCATTATCTCCGCCCGGCCCTGGAGAAAGGGGGCCACGCGGTGGCGACGGTCCTCGAGGAGGGCCTGCGGGGACGCCCCGATCCCGAGGTGGGCCGCGCGGCTCGGGACGAAGGCCGGATGCTGCTGACTCTGGACCTGGAGTTCGCGGACCTCCGGAAGTACGCGCCCGGTACCCACCCGGGGATCATCCTGTTCCGGCCACGAACCATGGGCCCTCGCTTCGTCAACCGCCTGATCCTCGAGTTCGTCCGCGACAACGACCTCGCTGACTTCGTCGGATGCGTGGTCGTCGTCGATCCCACCCGCATCCGCGTGCGACGGCCCCCTCTGGATGCGAGTCCCGGCGACTGGCGTGACATCCCCCTGTCGGACGCCTGAACCTGGCACATCCGACCCGGGTCCCAGGGCGGGAAGAATGACCCAGGGTCAGTTTGCCCGGGGTCCGATCAGGCTTCCTCGGATTCCACACGACGCCAGCCCGGCGTTGCACCCCGCGCGAATCAGCCCCGGAGGCGGACCCGAGGGCACCGGGTTTGGCTGGCTGACGCGGCGCCATCCTGGCACACTCCCGTCAGTCTTCCGGGAGGGCCATGGCCAGGGACCTTAGCGATTTCCTGGAGCTCACGGAGCGCGACGCCGCGGCACAGTGGCGGCAGATCTGCCGTCGCTCCAGGCCCGCGCCGGGCCACCGGCAGGAGGACTTCCTGCCCGTCGAGGTCCTGCTCTGCCACGGGCTCCTGTCGGTGGTCTCGCCCCATCGGTTCGGCGGCGCCAACATCCACACGGTCCCCGCTGAACTCGCGAGCCTGGCCGCGACCTTCCGGAGATCGGCCGGTTCGCTCACCAGCAAGATGCTGAACCTCGAAGGCGCCCGGCTTCACGGCGGCAAACACGAGGTCCTGCTCAGCGCGAGGCTCACGGTCGACCGCTCGCTGTTCGCGGGCCTTTACGGGCGCATCCTCCGCGCGGCGCGCTCGGCCGGCTTCACCGAGGCGGAGGTCCCCGACTTCCTCGGCGGGCTCGACTCGCAGGCCGACACTCTGCTCCTCGGCCAGGACGAGATCGGTCCCGAGGAGCTGCTGCTGGCGGTCAGCGAATCCGGCAGGGCCCTCTCCGAGTGCGGCCTCGGCGGCGAGGAGACCGAGCGTGTCGTCGAGCAGAGCGTGCGGATCGGCCAACATCGGTTCGCGCGCGCCGTCCTCGGGGCCTTCGACCACCGCTGCGGTTTCTGCGGCTTCGCGCCCGGCCCCCTCGAAGGCCGGCGCCTGCTCCTCGCGAGCCACGTGAAGCCATGGAGGGACTCGACCCCGCACGAGCGCCTCGACCCCCGGAACGGCATCGCGGCCTGCCCGGCGCACGACGCGGCGTTCGACGTGGGCCTGCTCACCGTGAATGGCGGTCGCCGCATCCACCGCTCGGCCAACCTCGAGGGCCTCATCGTCCGGGACGCCGGCGCGAACCGCTTCTTCGGCGTGGGCGCCCTCGCCGCGAAGCTGATTCTCCCGCCCCGGGCCGCCGGCCCGGCCCCCTGTTACCTCGACTATCACCGGCAGCACGTCTTCGCGGGGAACTGACGCCGGATCCGCGGCGGGCCGGCGCCGTCCGGGGAGTCCCCGCCCGGCTCCATGAGGTCCGTGACGCGGTCCCCCGCTCCCCGGCGCTACTTCGGCAGCTTCACGGAGAGCTTGAAGGTCACGGGGCCGGGGGACGTGACCGCGAGGCGGTAGGTGCCCGTGCCCTGGTCGAGCGCCAGCGGCAGCACGCCGACGCGGCCCTTCCCCTCCTTCGACGGGAACGGGATCGGGCCCGCCGGGCCGGAGAGGGTCACCTGCGCCGCGGTCAGGCCCGCGCCCTTAAGCGACGCCGAGAACAGCGAGCCCCCGACCGCGTCGAAGGTGACGGGCTCCCCCTCGAGGATCCCCGCCCGGGTCCGGTTCGCCTTCCCCTGCTTCACGGTCAGCGCCAGCGAGTACGTGCCCGTGGCCCCGCCCGGGCACCGCAGGACGAGCAGGTACTCCCCCGTCTCCGGGACCGGCAACGCCTGGATCACGGGCGCCTTCGCGGTCGCCGGATACTGGTCCGTCACGAGCCGCTCCCGGTCCCCCGGCGCGAGGAGGTCGAGGACCACGCGGGCGGCCGAACCGGCCGCGGACTTCGCCTTGATCTTCGCCGAGAAGCTGTCCCCCGCCACGAGGCCCACCGAGAAGGCCTGCACGCGGACCTCCGGGGCGAGCAGCCCCGTCCACTTCGCGAACGGAGAGAGGGCCGGCAGCTCGGGCCACAGGAAGAACGTCTGCGTCACTCCGAGGTCCGCCTCGTTCCCGGCGCGGTCCCTGACCCGTGCCCGCACCGCCTTCAGGCCACTCCCTGGCGGCCGGGAGAACCGGACCTCGCCGGACCCGGTGAACGGCACCCATCCCGTCCAGTGCAGGCCGTCGTCGTAGCTCACCCCGAGGCCGTCGAGCCCGGAGCCGCCCGCGTTGTCCGCCGCGGTTACGTCGAGCACGACATCCTCGTCACCGAGCAGGTAGTCGCGGCCTCCGACCAGGATGAAGCTCCCCGTCGGCCCGGTCGTGTCGAGCGTCGTCGAGGCCGAATGCGCCGGCGACTCGTTGCCCACGAGGTCGCGGAACTGCACCTCCACCGTATAAAGACCGTCCTCCTCCCCGAGCAACCAGGTGGAACGGTCCGAGAAGGCCCGCCACCAGCTCCAGCTTCCGCCTTCGCTCCGCATGCGCATCCCGGCCACGCCCGACAGCGGGTCGGTCGCCTGGAGAGTGAGCGCCACGCTCCGCGAAGCCGTGTACGCCCTCCCGCTGTCGATCACGAACGAGCCGGTGGGCGCGGTCTGGTCGAGGCAGATGGTGTCCGTGAGCAGGGGACTGACGGTCCCGGACCCGTCCCGGAACTCGGCCTCCACGGTCTTCTCACCGTCGCCGCTCGAGAGCGTGAACGGCGCCCGCTGGACGAAGTCCGTCCAGTCCGGCCACGCCCCGCCCGCGTTGCGCGCCCGGTACTTCTCCCAGGCCGCGTCGGGCCGGACGAGAAGCAGCGTGACGTCCGCGGCGCCGGTGTACTCGGCACCGTCGTTGATCGCGACGAAGCCCTCCCCGCCGCGGCTCACGTAGACGTAGACCCGCCCGAGGTAGCTGCTCCCCGACACGCTGTAGCCGGTGGACGCCACGGCGAAGTCGGGCAGGCCGTCGCCGTCCACGTCGCCACCGCCGGCGACCGGCAATCCGAACTGGCAGTTCTGGCCATCGCCGGACAGCGTCCGGATGACCGAGAAGTCGGCCCCGGAAAAGACCTTCGCCTGCCCGGCCGTCACGCCCGCATCGTCGTTGTACGTCGCGCCGACGACGAAGTCCGGGACCCCGTCGAGGTCGACGTCCCCGATCGAGGCGATGGAGTCCCCGAACCGGTCGCCCAGCGCGTCCCCGTGAAGGACGGTGACGCGCTCCCCGGTCCGCCCCGAGAAGACATGGACCGCTCCCTTCTCGACTCCCTGCTCCTCGTCCCGCGGCGCCCCGACGGCATAGTCGGCGCAGCCGTCCCCGTCCCGATCGCCGAGGCCGGCCACGGACGAGCCGAGGCCATCCTCCGCGTCATCCCCGAGCACGGTCGCGAGGATGGACCCGTCGCGCCCCGAGTACAGCCTCGCGATCCCGGAGCGCGTGCCGTTCGTGGCGTTGGCGTAACCGCCCGCGAGGAAGTCGTCGTTGCCATCGGCATCCACGTCGCCGGCCCCCGCCACCGAGTACCCGAGCCACGAGCCCACCGGGCCGTAGTCCGAGAAGAGGACCGAGCCGTCCGCCCCCGAGAACACCCGGACGAGGCCGCAGGCCCACCCGCTCTTCCGGGCGACCGCGGCGCCCACGAGGATGTCCGCCGTCCCGTCGCCGTTCACGTCCCCGGCCGCGGCGACCGCGCTCCCGAAGCGGTCGGTGGAGCCGTCCCCGCGGAAAGTGTGGAGCTTCGAGAGGGTCCGGCCCGAGATGACGTCCACCCGGCCGACCTCCGAGCCATTCGTCCCGTCCCGGGGGTAGCCGATCGCGAGCTCGTCATGGCCGTCCGAGTCGAGGTCCGGGATGAAGGCGAGCCCGCCCTCGCCGTAGTAGGCGTTGGCCGCGGTGCCCGAGAAGGCGGCGAGCTGGCTCCCGTCCTGCCCCGAGAAGACGCGGACCGTTCCCCGGCCGCTGGGACTGGCGTTGACCGTGTCCGTCTCGTAGGTCGCCACGTCCCCGTACCCGTCGCCGTCGAAGTCCCCCCCGAGCGCGAGGCTCTTGCCGAACTGGTCCGAGCCGTAGTCCCCGCTGTGGTTGCGGAGGACCTCGAAGTCGACCGAGAAGACCGCGCCGCTCGAAGAGAGCGAGAGGAAACCGAGGAGCAGGAGCCCCTTCGCTGCTCGCATGACACCGCTCCTTCCTGCGCCAACCGTGAGACTCCATCATACCGCAGAACCGACCACGGCAGGGGACCCGGCGGAGGCGGCCTCGAATGCCATGCGCTCGCACCCGCCCGCCATGGCTCGACTACGGCGCAGTCAGTCGAACGGCGACTTCCTGGCCCCACGGCTTGATCCGGGTGACTCGGGAGCGCATCCCGGTCTCTTCGTCATGGACCTCGAGGGCGTAGGGGTCGCCGGAGGGGAGGCCCGCCAGATCCAGGGTGCCGTCGGCGCCGAAGCGGCCGAAGCGGACGGAGGCGCCGGACCCCGCGCGGAGCTCGGCCCAGACCTTTCCCGGGGACGCGGGGAGCGGGTCCAGGCGGAGACGGATCCGGCCGCCCGCGGGGACCGTCAGGACGACCCCGGCGTCCCCGGCACGGACGGGCACGCGGACGGGTTCGAGCCGTGCATGCGAGGCGGCATCCGGGAGGGCGTGGAGCATGAACTCCGCCTTCAGCGGCACGGTGAGACGGAATGTCCCGTCAGTCCCGCTCAATCCCTGGAAGCCGCCCGGCTCGGCCCAGATCTCCGCGCCGGCGACGGGGTGGCCGTACGTGTCGTGGACCACGCCGACGACCGCGCGCGGGTCGGCCTTCCCCCAGGAACGGTGCGACTCCTCCAGCATGAGGAGAATGCCGATGATGATCACCACAGACCGGAACCAGATCAGCCCGGGCGACCCGGCAAACCACCGCGGCGCCATGTCAGCGGTTCTCCCGGTCAAAGGTCATCGCCCACCTCGCGCCGTGGCCTGGCCGCGCTCGGCAAGGGCATCTCCCGGTTCGAGAGAGGATTCACTCACCACGGATCTTCCTCAGGGCCGACGCGGCGAGGCTCTGGACGCGGCGGTCCCCGTCGGAGCAGGCCGCCTGCAGCGCGGGAACGGCATCGACCGCCGGAGGGCCGATGCGGCCGAGCGCCTCCGCGGCGCATGCCCTCACGACCACCTCCGGGTCCTGAAGGGCCTCTGCCATCAGCCCCGTGGCCCCGGCGGCCTCGGCACCGAACTGCCCCAGGCAGGTGATGGCGAAGCGTCGCAAGCCCGGCGCGCCCGACCGGGCCGCCTCCACGACCACGGGCAACAGGTCCTTCGAGGGCAAGCCGATCCGGAACAGAGCGGTCGCCGCCGCCAGCCGCTGGAACGGTTCCTCCTCGTTGCCCATCAGCCCCCTCAGCACGGGCTCTGCGGCGGCCGCGGCGGGACCGATCGCCGCGACGGCCTCGACATAGCGCGTGCGCACGTAGTCCGTGGTCTTCTCGATCGCCTCGACAAGAGCCGGCACCGCCGCCGCGGCCTCGGGGCCCAGGACTCAGCGTCGACCAGGCCAGATGGTGGATCGAGTCGAGGCCCCCGGCGGTCAGAAGCGCGACCAGCAGTTCCGCGGACTCCGGGTCGCCGCCGCGGAGCTGTTCGGCGGTGTCGTCGCGGGTCGTCGGGTCGTTCAGACACTTCACCCACCAGGCGACCGAGCGATCCCTGTAGATCGGTCCTCCCGGCGGATGCTCGGACGGTGTGGCGCCTCCGGAACCTGCGCCCTGCGCCCCCTCCGGTCGACGGAGGTCGGCGGGGAACTCCACTCCCTCGCGGAGCGCGGGCTTCGAGTCGCGGGACAGCCGAGCGAACTCCGCCGCCCACCTCCGCTCGAGGTCCACCGTTCTCTCCCGGTCACCTGGCGGTGCCGCCCGTGGATCCTCCGGATGTAGACTCCAGCCGAGCGCGAACCCGACCAGGCATCCGGAGAGCGCGGCAAGTCCGACGAGCAGGGCGGTTCCCGTGTGTCGTGACATGTTCTGGCCCCCACCGGATCATACCTCATGGGACGGGCGACGGGGGTCCCGAATATGGTCGCCCGACACACCGGATGGAACATCCGGTGTCCCCAGGCGAATCCGGCTCCCCTTCGGCCTTTCCGGCGCCCCTGCGCGGCCCGACGAGTCCCCCCGATCAGGCCGCCATCCTCTTGCCGCCGCGGCACGACGCGCAGCCCGGCGCCCGTTCCGGGCACCTGCTAGCGATGACGCTGACCTCGGCGCGATTTGTCTCCCACAACCGCGACAACTTTGCTTCCTCGTCCTCATCGACGAGTCCGAACGTCGTCCATGCCACGGTCGCCCCGGAGCACGGCGGCGGGTAGAATCAGGGCGGAGCGTTGACCATGTCCGTCGATCCGGGGGATCTCGGATGAGAAGACTCGCGATCGTGGTGCTGCTCGCCGGTCTGGCGCACGCGGACGGAGCAGGGGAGAGGCCGAAGGACGCGCCGGCCCGGGCGCGGAAGGCGCTCGACCTGCTGGTCCGCGAACTCCGCGGCGACCAACCGCCCGCTGCGCCCTCCCTCACCCGCCGCCTGGCCGACCTCGCCGCCTGCGGGGACGAGGCCGTGCGCGGCGTCCTCGCGGAGTTCTGGGCACGCGCGGGAGAGCAGCGCTCTCTCGCATGGACCCATGCGGAGCAGGTGGAGTCGCTCGTGCGGATGCTCTACGGGCTGGGAAGGGACCCCGAGTGGAGTCGGTCCTGGACGAGGTTCCGGGTGTTCGGCGGAGCGGTGCTCCACTGCGTCCCCGACCTTGACTTCACCAAGGCGCCACCCTACTCGCCCTCCCTGCCCCCCCTCGACGAACTGCTCGCGGGCCGCTCCCTGCAACGGGTTCCGGTCCCCGACGCGGAGTTCCTCCTCCAGGCGGTCCGCTCCGGCGGCGCCAAGGCACATTGGTCTCGGCGGGAAAGGGAGTGTGGCTACTCCGCGCTGGGGGAGGCGGCGGCGGAGTCGCCGGAGGCCGTCGAAGAGCTCGTCGCTCTCTTCCGCGCGGCGCCGGAGGACCAGGATCTGGCTCTCGCTCTCGCCCGCACAGAGACGCCGCCCGCTCGGGCGGCGCTCGCCGAGGTCCTGACCGGGTTCGCCAGGCGACTGGCGTCGGGGAAAGTGCCGGAGTGCGAGTCGTTCAAGTCCAGCCGGGCGATGAGGTACGTCGGGGGCATCGCCTCTGGGGCCGCTCCGGCGGAGGTTCGCGCGGCGATCGCGGCTGCGGAAAGGGAGACCCGGAAGGAGATGCTCGCGCTCGCGGGGATGGGAATCTCGATCCCGCTCCTGCTCGCCGAATACGACACGGCGGAGACGCAGGAGGCCCGGCTCACCGCCTTCCGGGGGATCCGCGACCTGATCCTCTCCCAGGACGGAGACCAGTTTCCCCGGGCAGCGGATGTTCCCCGGTTGCTCGAACTCTTCCTCGCCGTCGCCCCGGATCTCCCGGAGGCGGAGCGGGGTGGCCTGTGGTGGGCGGCGGAGTGGCTCCTCTACGCACACGTCCGCCGTTCGGCCGCATGGTCGTTCGCATCCGGCGAGGTGAGTTTCCAGGAGAAGGGCGGATCGATCGGCCCCTACCCCGACATGGAGACGACCGTCCGTCACATGAAGGAGGATCTGTCCACCGGACGCCTCATCTTCCTGGACCCGGGCGAAGGGCCCGGGGTGTTCGGGCCGCCGCTCCGGCGACTCGGCATCGACTACGAGCGCGCCAACTCGGACGTGCGGCCGCCTGAGTTCATGTCTCAGCCGAAGGAGGGGTTCCCCGTGTTCGCGGCCGCGAAGTGGGTCCCGGAGGGACTCGAGATCTCGCTCACGAACCGGGGGAGGGAGCCCTTCCTCGTGAACCCCCGGATCGCGCGCTATGCACGGGCGGAGGTGACGACCGCAGAGGGGAGCGGACCACGCGGAGGCACCTCGCTCCACCTCGTCCTCGGGTTCATTGGGGTATGGACGGCCGTGCCCGCCGCGGAGCTCGTCCGAATCGATCCGGGGGCCTCCTTCCGGTGGGTCCAGCGCGTCCGGCCGGAGCACCGCGAGATCGGCCCGGTCGTCATCAGCTTCTACGGCGCGGACGACGTAATCGGCGGCGCGGACCACCCGGTACTGGCGGCACTGAACGACACGTGGGTCCGGTAGACGCCTGGGGAGCGTGGGTCGGCGACAAGTGGAACCACGGGGGCTGGTTGGTCATGTGCGTTCAGAATCAGGAGCCTCAGATGAACGCCCTGCTTGCCCGGTGCTCATGGCCCGGAGGATCCGCGTGTTCCGCCGTCCCTGGCGGGCGGAGAGCGGCGGTGAGGTCCCTCCCTCCCGTCGCGGTCCTCGCCATCGTGCTCCTGGCCGGCTGCGCGCACGTGGAGAAGAGCTGGTGGGAACGGGAGTGGCGGCCGCCGGACGTGGAGAGCCTCGGCTATCGGGGCGTTGTCCTGCCCGGAGACGACGAGGACGAGGTCCGGATCCGACTCGTCGAGGTCGTGCGGGTCCCGCGGGCGGGCTCGTACGAACTCCGCGAGACGGAGATGGCGGACGCGTATGCGTGGGACCCGCTCGCGAAGCTCGCCGCGCTCCCGGTCGGAGTGGCCGGGATCGCGCTGACGCCGATCCTCATCCCGGTGGGGATCGTGGATCAGATGGCGAACGGCCCGCCCCGGGAGATGCTCTGTCGTGGACTGCTCATTCCTGTCTGTTCCCTCGCCATCGGGCTGACAGCCATCGCGGACTTCGTGTGGTTTCCCCAGCCAACCGGCAGCATCTACACTGATCTCTTCCAGAGTCGGAAGACAGCCCCCACCGGCGACGAGCACGTCGGGCACCATGCACTGGCGTCCGCCGAGTACTACTCCCTACCGGTGGCCGGGGCCGGCG
>JALOQY010000192.1 GCA_025459285.1 Planctomycetota bacterium
TCGTCCACGAGGCCTTCGGCATCGAGCGCGGCTTCATGACGACGGTTCATGCCTACACGAACGACCAGCGGATCCTCGACGGCATCCACAAGGATCTGCGGCGGGCCCGTTCGGCGGCGGTGAACATCATCCCCACGACCACCGGGGCGGCGCGCGCCGTGGGCAAGGTGATCCCCGCGCTTGCCGGGAAGCTCGACGGCATGGCCCTGAGGGTGCCCGTGCAGGACGGCTCGGTGGTGGACCTTGTGGCGGTGCTTTCGAAGGATGCCACGCTCGACGCGATCCTCGGGAAGCTCCGCGAGGCCGCCGCGGGGCCGATGAAGGGCATCCTGCGGGTCACCGACGACGACATCGTCTCCCAGGACGTCGTCCACGACCCGACCTCCTCCATCGTCGACGCGAAGGCTTCCATGATGATCGGGGCGCGCTTCGTGAAGCTCATCGCGTGGTACGACAACGAGTGGGCGTATTCCGTACGCGTGGTCGACCTGATGGCGAAGCTCGCGACGCTGTAAGGGGATCTCCGCCATGTCCATGGAACTGCGATCGATCGAGGACCTCGGGGACCTCCGCGGGAAGCGCGTGCTCCTGCGGGTGGACTACAACGTGCCGCTCGCCGGGGATCGGGTGACCGACGACACGCGGATCGCCCGCTCCCTGCCGACCGTCCGGGAACTGGTCGCCGCCGGGGCGCGCGTGGTCCTGATGTCGCACCTCGGCCGGCCGAAGGGCAGCCGCGACCCGAAGTACTCCGTCGCGCCCGCCGGCCGCCGGCTCGCCGAGCTCTTCGGGAAGGACGTGCTGATCCTGCCGGACTGCGTCGGCCCGGCCCTTCTCGAGAACCTGCGGTT
This sequence comes from Planctomycetota bacterium, assembly GCA_025459285.1. Taxonomy (GTDB): domain Bacteria; phylum Planctomycetota; class JAJSAM01; order JAJSAM01; family JAJSAM01; genus Prado167. The sequence continues at coordinate 852 of JALOQY010000192.1, forward strand.
CCACAAGGGGGAGGAGAAGAACGACGAGGCTTTCGCGAGGGGTCTCGCGGAGCTGGGCGACGTCTACGTGAACGACGCGTTCGGCGCCGCGCACCGGGCCCATGCCTCGGTGGCCGCGCTGGCGGGCCTGCGGCCGTGCGCCGCCGGGCGCCTCATGCAGGAGGAGATCTCGGCCCTCTCGCGGGTGAGGGACCGGCCCGTGGCGCCGCTCGTCCTCGTGATGGGCGGGGCGAAGGTGGCGGACAAGATCCCGCTCATCCGGAACTTTCTCGACCGCGTGGCGCGGGTGGTGATCGGCGGCGCCATGGCGTACACGTTCCTCGCCGCGAAGGGCGTGGCGATCGGCACATCGCGCTTCGAGGCGGAATCGGTGGAAACGACGCGGGAGATCCTCGCGCGGGCCGGCGACCGCCTGGTCCTCCCCGTGGACCACCGGTGCGCCGCGGGGCCCGATGGTGCCGGAGCCCCGGTCGTGAGCGAGGGGGCGGTCCCCGACGGTCTCATGGGGCTCGACATCGGCCCGCGGTCGGAGGCCACGTTCGCGGCGGCGGTCCGCGGCGCCGGCACTGTGGTCTGGAACGGGCCGATGGGCGTTTTCGAGAAGCCGGCCTTCGCCTCGGGGACGCGTGCGGTAGCCGCGGCGATCGCGACGCTGCCTCCGGGGACGCCGCGCGTCGTCGGCGGCGGCGACACGGTGGCGGCGGTCGAGTCCCTCGGCTTCGCCGGGAAGGTGGGGCACGTCTCCACGGGGGGCGGGGCCTCGCTCGAGTTCCTCGGTGGCGACGAGCTGCCGGGCGTCACGGCGCTGCGGAAGGACACGGGTCGTTGAGCCTCCCGATCCGTATCGCGCCGAGTCTCCTGTCGGCGGACTTCGCGCGGCTCTCCGAGCAGATCCGGCTCGTGGAGGACGCCGGGGCGGACCTGCTCCATGTGGACGTGATGGACGGCCACTTCGTCCCGAACATCACGATCGGCCCCTTCGTGGTGCGGGCCATCCGTGACGTGGCCCGGGTACCGCTCGACGTGCACCTGATGATCGACAGACCGGCATTCTACGCGGAGGCGTTCGCGAAGGCCGGGGCCCACTGGCTCACCTATCACGTGGAGTGCGCGGAGGGCGGTCCGGAGACGGCGGAGACGATCCGGGCGCTCGGCATGCGGCCCGGCGTGAGCGTGAAGCCCGACACGCCGGTCGGCGCGATCCGGGACCACCTGCCGCTCGTGGACATGGTCCTCGTGATGAGCGTCGAGCCGGGCTTCGGCGGGCAGAGCTTCCGGGCCGGGGTGCTGCCGAAGCTCGCGGCGCTGCGCGACGCGGGTTTCGCGGGCGAGCTGGAGATCGATGGGGGGATCGACGAGAAGACCATCGGGGTCTGCGCGGCCGCCGGGGCGAACGTCTTCGTCGCCGGCAGCGCCGTCTACCGGACGAGGGATCCCGCGGCGGCCGTGCGGGTTCTCCGCGCCAGTGCCGAGGCGAAAAGGGTATCCTGACCGCCATCCGAGGGAGGACGCGCATGGGTCTACCGTTCCGCAAGAAGAAGGACATGCCGAGCGGGCTCTGGATGAAGTGCCGCTCCGCGGCCTGCGGGAAGATGGTCTACCGCAAGCAGGTCGAGGAGAGGCTCGGGGTCTGCCCGGAGTGCGGGTTCCACGAGAAGATCTCCGCGGCGCGCCGGGCGGAGATCACGCTGGACCCGGATTCCTTCAAGCCCCTCGGGGAGGAGGTCCTGCCGAAGGACGTCCTCGAGTTCATCGACCGCGAGCCCTACGGGCAGAAGATCGCCCAGGCCCAGAAGAAGACCGGACGTTCCGAGGCGGCGCTCGTGGGTGCCGGCGAGATCAAGGGAATCCGGGTGGTCTTCGGTTCCCTCGATTTCGGGTTCTTCGGCGGGTCGATGGGGCAGGTGGTCGGGGAGCGCGTGACGTCGGCGGTGGAGAAGGCCGTGGAGGAGGAACTGCCGCTGATCCTCTTCTCGTCCTCCGGCGGGGCGCGGATGCAGGAGGGGGCGCTCTCGCTCATGCAGATGGCGAAGACGAGCGCGGCCATCGCGCGGCTGAAGCGGAACCCGCTGTCACCCTACATCTCGGTGCTCACCGACCCCACGACGGGGGGAGTGACGGCGTCTTTCGCGGCGCTCGGCGACCTGATCCTCGCCGAACCGGGGGCGCTCATCGGCTTTGCCGGCCCCCGGGTGATCCAGACCACGCTGCGCACGGACCTGCCGGAGGGCTTCCAGCGCGCGGAGTTCCTTCTCGACCGGGGCTTCATCGACCGGATCGTGCCGCGCACGGAGATGCGCGACGAGCTGGCGCGGATCCTCGAGTACTGCCTCAACTGACGACCCGCCGGGTCCGGGAGACTTCCCGCCATGCGGGCCGTTCTCCCGGCGGACCGTCAGGTGGCTCGACCGGCAACGACTTTGGACTGCTTCAAGGGCGGCCTTTGGGTACACGCGCCGACCACCGGAACCGGGACCCCGCAAGGCGATGAGTTTCGTCCATCTCTATACGGACCGGTCGGTCGGGGACCTGAACCGTCCGGTCGTCCGGCAACGGGTCCTCGAATCTCTCGGCCTGACGCCCCGGGACCTCGTGTACGGAGGCCAGATCCACGGGACGGTCGTGCGCGAGGTTTCGCGCGCGGATCGGGGCGGGCCCCGCGTGGCGGAGACCGACGGTTTCGTCACGCGGGAGGTCGGGGTGGCGCTGATGGTCTTCGGGGCCGACTGCCCGCTTGTCCTCCTCCACGACCCGCTCGGGCCGGCGATCGCCGTGGTTCACGCCGGGTGGCGGGGGCTCGCGGCGGGGATCCTGCCGGAGGCGTTGCGGGTGCTGCGGCCCGCGGAGTCCGGCGCGGTGCGTGCGTTCCTCGGGCCCTGCGCGGGCCCCTGCTGCTACGAGGTGGGGGAGGAGGTCGCGGGTCGCTTCCCGGAGGCGGCGGTGCGCCGGGAGGCGGGCGGCCGTCCGCGACTCGACCTGCCGGCGGCGGTGGAACTCTCGCTGGGGATCTCCGTGGACCGGGGCGCCCATCGCTGCACGGTCTGCTCGCCGGGGTGCTTCTCGTACCGCCGGACCGGCGCCCGCGACTCCCAGGGCCTCGTCGCCGCGCTCGCGTGAGGCAAACTTCGGTTCTGGCGCCCCGCAACCGATATAATCGTGGTTCTGCCGTTCGACTCCCCGATAGCTCAATGGTAGAGCATGCGGCTGTTAACCGCAGGGTTGTAGGTTCGAGTCCTACTCGGGGAGCCACTCCTTCCCGCCACGGAACTCCCGCCGCCGCAGGTTGACGCCAACCCGCCGAACGCTCCTCTCGCCGCGGAAGGCGCGCGGTCACCTCCGGCGTCGCCAGGCAGCCGGTGACGAGCCGGTCGGGCCGGCCGCCCGCAGGCGGCGTCCGCCAGCGTCCCCTCGGCGTCATGGCCCGGCGAGTCCGGCGGTCCTCCGGCGCGAGTCGCGTCGGGCGGGGCCTTGCGTCAGCGGACCCACGGGCGCAGGTCGCCGCCGGCCGGACCTCTGTCCCACGCCGCGCGCAGGTCGACGGAGACCGCGAGCGTCCGGCCCCTCCGCGAGACGGTGAGCCTCGACGGTTCGCCCTCGCGCGCGATGGAGCGGAGCGCCGCGGCCTGCGCGGCATCGGTGATCTCCGTGCCATCGATCGCCGTCACGAGGTCCCCGTTCAGGAGACCGGCGGCACCGAGCAGGCCTCGCGGGTCGTCGATCCGGACGCGGAGCGCGTTCAGCGGCCGGGGATCGAACCGGACCATCATGTCTCCCTCGATCCGCAGCGGCATGGCCCCCTGCGAAACCGCGGACTGGCTCGTCAGGAGGTAGTCTCCGCGAGCGAGTCGCAGGAACGCGGCCCCACCCGGCGCCGGCTCGGAGAGGAGGACCAGGAACCTTTCCGTGAGGGACTCGATGCGGAACGCCGCGCCCTCCCCGGCCTCCACGAGGAGTTCGAAGAGCGCCGGCGGGTCGATCGTCTCCTCGGTGGTTCCGGTGGTGAGGCGTATCGTCCTCCGGGCGATCTCCGACCGGCCGTGGCGGTTCCCTTCCGCGTACAGAACGATCGAGTGTTCTCCCGGGGCGAGCGGGTCGAACGTCAGGCGACCGGCAGCGTCGGGCCGCCGCTCCTGCCGGCCGACGGCGAGGACCGCGGCGCCCTCGAGTCGGCTGCCCGCGTAACCCGCGACCCTCACGGCCAGGACGGCCGGCTCGTCGAACCGGACGGTGATCTCGCCGGTCGCGTCGGGATCGTACTCCACGGTCTTCTCGCCATACGCCCGGCTCCGGACCAGGAGGGAGTACGTCCCTCCCGCCGCACCCGGAAGGGCGGGGCGGGGCACGCGGAAGAGCCCTCCGCCGGTCGCCGCGGCCTGCCCGCCCGAGGCTTCGCAGCCGGACTCCGGTCGCCACGTACCGTGGACGGAGACGTCGTGGTCCCCGGGCGGGCGACCGTCCGGCGTGAGGACCCGCACGGTGACCGCCTCCCCGGCCGAGGGGAAGGGGACCACCAGCGCCACCGGCGCGTTCCCCTCGGCCACGCGGACTTCGGCGGAGGCGAGGACGTTGCCCCCGGCGACGATCGCGACGAGCCAGAGGCCCGGCGCGAGGTCCGGCAGGAAGAAGGCGCCCGTGCCGGCGCGCGGGCTGCAGCGCCGGAGGCGGCCCTCGGCGTGGCGTTCGGAAAGGAGTCTCGTCGGGTCGTGATTACCGTCCTCCCGGACCCGGAGGGCGCGGATGGACCAGTTCACGGGATCACCCGGCGGGAAGGTGACCGTCCCGAGGATGCCGTGGCGGGGCTTCAGGACGAGGACGACCGGATCGCGCTCGTCGGCGGTGCTCGAGTCAAGGGTCAGCGGGTCGCTCGCGAACTCCTCGTCCCACCCGGCGACGGCGCGGACTTCGACGGTGATGCCCCGGTCGACGGGGATCCGCGGGTGCGCGGGCGTCCAGACGAAGCTCCGGCGCACGTAGCGGGCGCCGGGACCGATGTCGATCCGCGCCCGCTCCGGCGGCGCGTCCGACGGACCGCGCACGTCGCAGGTGAGCAGGAAGACGCGGCGGCCGATGAACTCCACCTCGGCCCCGGGGCGCGCCTCGTGACCTCCCATCGGCCGCAGCTCGAAGCCCCGCTTGTACGCCGACACGTCGTGGACGTCCTGCGAGAGGCCGCCGACCGCGAACCGCCCGTCATCTCCGGTCCCGGCCCGTCGCGTGCCGGCCCGGCGGAGGAGGGTGTAACGCAGTTCGGCGAGGGCGTCCGGAAGGCCGGGATCGCCGATCGGGGGGCCGGTGCCCACTCCAGAGGGCAGCCACCCACCGCGTGGGACCGCGACGATCGTGACACCTCCGAGCGGCGCCCCGGCCTCGTCGCGGACCCGTCCCGTGATCTGCCCCAGGCCGGCGGTGGTGCGCGGAGCCTCGAAGGTCCGCGCGAACCGGACCGGCGTCAAATCGCGATCCGGCGGGATCGCCCCCTCGGGTGCGGGCCGCGCCGGGGCAGGGGCCGGGCCCGCGGGGTTCCCTGCGGGCGGCGGGGGCTCCGCCGCGCCGCCGCGCGCGGCGAGTCGCCCCGCGAGGAAGCCCGCGATGCCGAGAGCGAGGGACAGAAGGATGACCGGCCTCGCGCCCATGTCTACCTCGTCCAGGGCCGCAGGTCGCCGCCGGCCCGGGCGGGGTCGAGGATTCCGTCGATGGTCGCTTCGATCGCGCGCCGCGCGCCGCCGCGCAGAACGACGAGGGTGACCTTCTCCTTCCGTTCGGCGAGCGTGAGGAGCGCGCGGCCCTGCGCCTCCTCCGAAATCTCCGTTCCGTCCACGGCGATCAGGAGATCTCCGTCGAGGAGGCCGGCCCGGGCGATGACGCCGTCCGGCGCGGCGACGCACACGAGGAGCGCGTCGGGCACGAGCGGGGCGAAACGGACCACCCGGTCGCTGGTCACGGTCACCGGCATGTGCTCCCGCGTCGGCCTGCTGTGGCGGGACAGAAGGTACTCGCCGGGGGGAAGATGGCGGAAGACGGCGCGGCCGCCCTCGATGATGGGGAAGGCGCCGGGCGGGGGCTCCCCGATCCGCTCCAGGTAGAAGGCCGCGGGGTCCCCCTCGTCCGGGATCACCTCGAGCCGACAGGTCGCCGGAAGGACGATCCGCTCCTCCTGCCGGCCGCCCGCGAGTGTCACCGCGCGCGACACGAGGGGGCGCATCGCGCGCACCGTCCACGCCTCGATCCAGAACGCCCCGGGCGGGAGCGGGCCGAAGGTCTGGCGTCCCTCCGGTTCGACGGCCCCGGTGAACGGCGACTGCACTCCGGGGGCCGACGTCACGGCCAGCCGCAGGTCGCCCTCGTAGCCTCCTTCCACATAGCCTTCGAGGATGACGGTAACGAACGCCGCCTCATCGAAGCGGACCGTCACCTCCCGCTGGGCCCGGGGGTCGAACTCCACGCTCTTCGTGCCGTGGCGCGGCGAGGTGGCGGAGATCCGACCCCGCGTCCCGGGCGCGAGAGCATCGGGCGGCGCGGGGAGCGGGAGGCGGAACACGCCGGGGGCGACGGCGGAGGACCGACCCGAGTTCCGCACGCCGCCGCCCGTCTCCTCGAGGGTCACCTGCACGTTCACCGAGGGCAGGGGGGCGCCGTCCGGCGCGAGGACGGTGACGAGGAGACCCGCCCCGGCCTCCTCCGCCGGCACGGACAGCGTGACCGTTGCGAAGGGGTCGCGGACCTCGACCTCCGCGATGGCGACGACGCGGTCCCGGCCGCGGAGGATGCCGACGAGGAGGTGGCCCGGCGCAAAACCGTCGATGCGGAAATAACCGCTGCCCGCTTCCCCTTCGTGGACCGGGGACGACGGGCCGCCCGCGAGGAGCAGGTCCGGCGCCGGACCGCCGCCGCCCGGGACGGGGACGGCGCGGGCCTCGAAGTCCCCGGGCACGGCGCCGGCCGGGAAGAGCACGGTGCCCCGGATCGCGAGCCGGGCCTCGAGACGGAGGACGAGGGGCTCGGGGGCGGCTCCTTCGGCGATCTCGACCGCGACCTTCCCGCTCTCGCTGTCGTCCGCGTCCCCCGAGGCCCGGATCCGGTAGCGGCCGGCCGGGAGATCGACGGCGGGCCGGTCCGGCGTCCACGGCTCGTGGTCGCGCCTGTCCCCCTCGATCGAGAGCGTCGCGGACCGGGCGGGGGCTCCGTCGGGGTCGAGCACGGAAACCGGCAGCCTGACGACCGGTTCGGCGACGATCTCGACCCGGTCCCCCGGGAGCGCGGCGCCTCGCCGTTCACCGTCGAACCGGAAGTCATAGCCGGCCCGGGAGGCGCGGAGGTGGTGGAAACCGCCGGCGAGGCCCGCGAGGGCGAAGGTCCCGTCGGTCCCGGAGACGGCTTCCCGGAGTGTGGCGAGGCGGAAGCGGTGCTCGGACTCGAGTTCGGCGACCCGCTCCGCGAACTCGCGGTCGAGATCCGGGGGCCCGTCGCAGCGGTCGCCGGTGAAGAGGTCCGGTTCTCCTCGCTTCTCCCGGAACGCCTGGATGACGACGCCCGCGAGCGGCGCGCCCGCGAGGGTCGTCACGCGGCCCTCGATCCGGCCGGATCCGGTGGTCTCTGCGGGATCCGGAGGCGTCGCTTCCGGCAGGAGGACGATCCGGGGCGCGGGTGCGGAGGGATCGGGGCCGCGCGGCGCCGTGTCCGTGTTGAGGGCGGGCGGGGGGGCCGGGACGGGAGCGGCGGGCGCGGAGAGGAAGCCGAGGAGGACGCCGGCGATGCAACTGGCAACGACGATGACGGCAGCGCTGGACCGCACCGTTTCCGTCCTCCCACCGGGGTCGCCGGCATTCTATCACGTTGCCCGGTGCGCGGGGGGGGGGAACGAAGGGGGTCTTCGCGCCGGCGGGTGGGGCCCCGGGGGGGGGCGGGCGGGGAGCCGGCGACCGGGGCGGGTGTGGAGGACCTGGCCGCCCGGAAGCCCTGCGGGTTGCCCCTGGAGTCACGACACGACTCTCACATGCTGCCGGGCGTCGCATCCCGCGTGGCGTCGTCGCTCCACCTCGAGGCTCGGGTGCGCAGGGTCCATTCGTCGTCGCTTCCAGCCGGTCGGTCGCGGCGGGCGCCCCGGTGTTGAGCGCCTGTTCCCCACGGGCCCTCACGTCGAGGCCTGCCCGGAGGCGGAATAGCGCCGGCTCAGAGCGTGCGGTGAGTGCCGTCGCAGCGGGGGCGGTCGGCCGTGTGCTTGCAGCAGCAGAGGGCGACCTTCTGCGGCGTCGTGATGGTGAACCGGACGGGCGCGAGACCGGTGCCCTTGTGGGCGCCGTCGCAGAATGGCTGGTTGGCGGAGCGGCCGCACGCGCACCAGGCGTAGTCGCCCGGGGCGAGGTCCACGACCTTCGGAGCGCGGGAATGGATGATGGGGTCGGTCATGGGCGAGAGCATCGTCGAGGGGCCCCGGCTGGTCAAGGATTGGGGTGAAAGGGGGGCCGGGAGGATACTCAGGGCCGGAGGGCGCATTGGTCACCTGCCTTTTCGTTTCCGACCTGCACGGCGACCGTGATCGCTACCGGAAGCTCTTCGACCTCGCCCGGAGCGAGCGGCCGGAGGGGATCTTCCTCG